>NZ_JBOCEF010000016.1:0-85289 GCF_050586345.1 Rhodovulum sp. DZ06 | reverse complement strand
CCCCCCCCCCCCCCCCCCCCCCCCCCCCCCCCCCCCCCCCCCCCCCCCCCCCCCCCCCCCCCCCCCCCCCCCCCCTCGCATTCACCCGCGTAGCCGGCGCAAACGCAGCCGCGCCAACCCGGTGAACTCCGCCGCCACACCCGGCCCGTTCGGACCCAGCCGCAGCACGCGGGCCAGCCGCGCATCGGCATCCATCCGCGCATCATCGCCAAGGCTCGCACGGGTCAGGCGCACGCCCTCGGGCATGCCGTCCAGCGCCGCCTCGCGGCCCGCATCGCGCGGGGCGTCGGCGGGGAGCTTTCGGGCCGCGGTCCAGGCCGCGGCGGCGACCAGCGCATATCCGCCGAGCTTCAGCGCAAGCGGGGGCAGGGCGGCGACAGGCAGGGGCATGGTCGTCTCCTTCGCTGGGGTCTTCGTTGAATATGGGCTTCGGCGTGCATCCGGGCAATGCCGCTGCGCCGAAGCGCAACGCTCCACTGGGGAAGGTGGGGGTGCGGGGGAGGAAGGGGCAAGCCCCTTCCTCCCCTGCGCCGCCCCTCGCCACGCCCCCCATCCCAGGCGCTACCCGAACGCCGCCCGAAACTTCGACGGCGGCAGCCCCGCGTGCTTCGCAAAAAACCGCGAGAACCAGGCCGGGTCCGCAAAGCCCAGCGAGAAGCCGATCTGCGCCACCTGCATCGGCGTGTAGACCAGCAGCCGCTTCGCCTCGAGCGCCAGGCGCGCGTGCAGATGCGCCGAGGCCGGGCGCCCGGTCACCTGCCGGCACACGCGGCTCAGATGCGTCGCCGTCACGCCCAAAGCCGCGGCGGCGTCGGCGACGGAGGGCTGGGTGCGGTAATGCTCCTCGAGCCAGGCCAGGTAGGCCCGCGCCAGCGCCGCCGACGGGTCCTCTCGCCCCGCGCCGCGCCCCGCCGCGCGGGCGAAATGGCGGCCGATCAGCTCGGCCAGCGCCGCCAGCGCCTCGGCCCGGCCGGGGCGGGCGGCGGCATGTTCGGCGGCGGCGAGGCGAAACAGGGCGGCGAGCTCCGCCGCCGCCTCGGGCCCCGGGTCGATCACCGCGGGTCCCTCGGGCGCGGCGCCGAGCCGCGCGGCCTCGATGGACAGCACCCAGCCGTCGGCCCCCTCGTCGAAATCGAAGCCATGGACGCAGAGCGGTGGGTTGAACACCCCGGTCCCCGGCCCGATCCGCCGGGCGGCGCCGTCCATCCGCGCCTCGGCCCCGCCCGCGGTCAGCAGCAGGAACTGTGCAAGCGCAGCATGGCGGTGATCGCCGACCTCCCAGTCATGCAGGGCCGCGCGATCCGGGATCGTCTCGAGGTGCAGAACGTCCGGAAAAGGGCCGCCATCGCCCGCCTGCTCGCCATAAAGCGCATAGGCGGGGATCGGCGCGGGGGCGCCGCGGGGCGGGGCGAGGTCATCCATCATGTTCGATCCGTGCAAGTCTGCGTCCAGCCTCTCCATTCACGCGCGCCGTTTCAACCGTAAACTCGCCCCCAACGAAACTGTTCAGGGAGAGAACACCCATGCGCACCCAGGTGGCGATCATCGGCGGCGGCCCGTCCGGCCTGCTCCTTGGCCAGCTCCTGCACAACGAGGGCATCGACACGGTGATCCTCGAGGCGAAGACCCGCGATTACGTGCTGGGGCGCATCCGCGCCGGGGTGCTCGAGGCGGGCATGGTCGAGATGCTGAACCGCGCCGGGGTCGGCGCGCGCTGCGCCAAGGAAGGCCTGGTGCATGACGGGACCTACATCGCCGCCGCGGGCCGGTCCTTCCGCATCGATTTCAAGGAGCTGACCGGCAAGGTCGTCACCGTCTATGGCCAGACCGAGGTGACGCGCGACCTCTATGACGCGCGCGAGGCCTGCGGCGCCGCCACGATCCATGAAGCCGAGGGCGTGCAGATCCACGGCGCCGATACGGACGCGCCCTATATCACCTACGTGAAGGACGGCGCCGAGCAGCGGCTCGACTGCGACTTCATCGCCGGCTGCGACGGGTTCCACGGGGTCAGCCGCAAGACCATCCCCGCCTCCATCCTGCGCGAGTACGAGAAGGTCTATCCGTTCGGCTGGCTGGGGATCCTCTCCGAAACCGCGCCGGTGTCGGACGAGCTGATCTACGCCAACAATGAGCGCGGCTTCGCCCTGTGCTCCATGCGCAACCCGCAGCTGTCGCGCCACTACGTGCAGTGCCCGCTGACCGACAAGGTCGCGGACTGGTCCGACGAGCGCTTCTGGGCCGAGCTGAAGGCGCGCATCCCCGCCGACGCCGCCGCGCGCCTCGAGACCGGGCCGAGCATCGAGAAATCCATCGCCCCGCTGCGCTCCTTCGTGGCCGAGCCGATGCGCTGGGGGCGGCTGTTCCTCGCCGGGGACGCGGCGCATATCGTCCCGCCCACCGGGGCCAAGGGGCTGAACCTCGCCGCCTCGGACATCCATTACCTGCATGACGCGCTGTCACGGCACTACAAGGACAAGGACGGGCAGGGGATCGAGGAATACTCGGCCAGGGCCCTCGCGCGGGTGTGGAAGGCCGAGCGGTTCTCCTGGTGGATGACGACGACCCTGCACCGGTTCCCCGACCAGTCGGAATTCGACCAGCGGATGCAGGAGGCGGAGCTCGACTACCTCGAGAGCTCCCGCGCCGCGCAGACGGCGCTGGCCGAGAATTATGTCGGCCTGCCGTTCTGAGGCGGGCCTGACGCGGGCGTGACCGGGGGGGGCGGTGCGGCGGGCGTTGACCGCGCGGGTGCGAGCGGGCAAGGCTCCGGCAGTGCATCTGCCGGAGCCTTTTTCATGCGCCTTTTGTTCGCCCTCGCCCTTTTTCTTGTCGCCGCGCCCGTCCAGGCGCCCGCTCAGGCTGCGGAGATCGACCGCGCCCTGTTGCCGGGCACCTGGGTCTGCGAGACCGACAGGATCGAGGAGGCCGACACGCGGTTCCACTCGGTCGGCGTATCGCGGCTGCAGGAAGACGGGACGTTCTTCGAAACGGTGGAGTACGCTTGGGAGGCGCCCGAGTCGCCGACGGTGCTGGTGGAGATCGGGGCGCGCGGGACCTGGGCGCTGACCGGGAGCGTGTTCAGCCGGGTCAACACTGCGCATTGGGTGGAGCGGGCGGAGACCATCGGGCCGGACATGGAGCCCTGGCTGGCGGCGCCTGCCGAGGAAACGGCGAAGTGGTTGATCGACTGGATGAATGGTGAGCCTTCGGGGGCGTTGCGGGTGCTGTCGGTGGATGCAGAGCGGTCCAAGTTTCGCACGAAGTGGGGCGAAGTGGTGGAGTGCCGCAGGATGGGGGCGGAGTAGGCGCGGGCGGTGGGGCCCGCGCCCCGTTTCGGGGGGACCAGTCCCCCCGAGCCCCCCAGGCAAGGGGGCGGGGCCCCCTCCGCACTCCCCCGAAACCGGTGCGCGCAAAAGCGAAACGCCCGGGCCTTTCGGTCCGGGCGTTTGCGTTTGTCAGCGGAGGGCGGCGGATCAGGCCGCGTCGCTCTCGGCCTCGTCCGTCGTGTCCACCGGCGCGTTGTCGTCGCTGCGCGAGGAGGCGCGGATCAGCGCCGCCACGTCGATCGGGCGGGCGATGAAGGCGGGGACGTGGTCGCCCATGCCGATGATCCGGCCGCCGCGGTCGCGGCGCACGGGAAGATGCTCTTCCTCCGGCTCCGGCAGGCGGGCGGCGCGGCGGGGGGCAGGCTTGTCGTCGGAAGAGGACGCCCGGTCCTCGCGCTTGTTGCGGCGGCCGCGGGACCGCTCGCGGGCCGGTTTCGGCGCCTCGGCGGGCGCGTCCTCGGCCTGCGCCTCGGCAGGGGCGGCTTCGGCCTGGGCCTCGACCGGAGCGGCCTCGGGCCGAGCCTGCTCGGCGGCGGCTTCGGGCTGCGCGTCGGCGGTCTCGGCGGGCTTCGCCTCGGCCTCGGCCTCGCCCTCGTCCTTGCGGCGGCGCGAGCGGCGGCGACGGGGCTTCTCGTCCCTGGCCGGGGCCTCGGCGGCCTCGTCCTGCGGGGCCTCGGCGGCGGCCTCGGGCGCAGCGGCCTCGGCGGCGGTCGCCTCGGTAGTCTCGGCCGCGGCCTCCTCGGCCTGCTCCTCGCCCTTGCGCTTGCGGCGCGAACGGCGCGGCTTGCGCTCCCCCTCGACCTTGGCGTCGGTCTTGTCCCCGGCCTCCTCGGCCTGCGCGGGGGCGTCGCCGCCGAGCGGGTTTTCGCCCGCCGGGACCGGCTGCTTGATCAGCTCCTCGATCTTGTCGAGATGCTTCTGCTCATGCGGGAAGCAGATGGTGATGGCGGCGCCGGAGCGGCCCGCGCGGCCGGTGCGGCCGATGCGGTGGACGTAATCCTCGGCGTGGATCGGCACGTCGAAGTTGAAGACGTGGGACACGTTGGGGATGTCGAGCCCCCGGGCGGCGACGTCCGAGGCGACCATGATGTCGATGTTCCCGTCGCGGAAGCCGGACAGGACGCGCATCCGCTCGGACTGGTCGAGATCGCCATGGATCGCGCCCGCGTTCACGCCGCGTTTCTTGAGCGATTTCCACACGATGTCGACGTCGCGCTTGCGGTTGCAGAACACGATGCCGTTGGTCAGCGTCGGGCCTTCGCGCTTGATCAGCGCGTAGAGCAGCTCGCGCTTCTCCCGCTCGCCCACCGCGCCCTTGGCCGAGGGGGTGTGCTTGACCACCGACTGGGTGATGGTCTCGGAGGTGGTGGACTGGCGCGCCACCTCGATCCGCTCGGGATTGTGCAGGAACTGCTCCGTCAGGCGGGTGATCTCCGGCGGCATGGTGGCCGAGAAGAACAGCGTCTGGCGGGTGAAGGGGGTCAGGCCGAAGATCCGCTCGATATCCGGGATGAAGCCCATGTCGAGCATGCGGTCGGCCTCATCGACCACCATGACCTGGACGCCGGTCAGCATCAGCTTGCCGCGCTCGAAATGATCCAGCAGGCGGCCGGGCGTCGCGATCAGCACGTCGACGCCGCGGTCGATCAGCTTGTCCTGGTCCTTGAACGAGACGCCGCCGATCAGCAGGGCCATCGTCAGCTTGTGGTTCTTGCCGTAGATCTCGAAGTTCTCGGCCACCTGGGCGGCGAGTTCGCGCGTGGGGCACAGGATCAGGCTGCGCGGCATCCGCGCGCGGGCGCGGCCCTGGGCGAGGATGGTGATCATCGGCAGGGTGAAGGCGGCGGTCTTGCCGGTGCCGGTCTGCGCGATGCCGAGCACGTCGCGCCCCATCAGCGCGGTGGGGATCGCCTTTTCCTGGATCGGGGTCGGGGTTTCGTAGCCCGCTTCGTCCAGGGCGGCGAGCACCTTGGGGTCGAGATCGAGTTCGGAGAATTTCATGCAGGGACCTTGATGTTGTTGCGGTCAGTTGCAGTGCGACCGCAGCGTCGACGCGGTCCGGACGCCCGTATTGGCGTTGTGCGCGCGCAATCTACGCCCAAGGCCTTGAAAGTCAATTGTCCGTGGGGGAATCGCGGTGAATCGCCCGGGATTCCGGGTCGCGGGCCGGGATTTCACGCCGCGCGCGGCGGGGCGCCGCCCGGTTTCGCCCCGGGACGGAGAATCACTTCGGCCGGGGAGGGGCGGCGGGCGCGCCCGCGGGCGGTCGATGGGGGGGCGATGGGGGCGGGCGATGGGGCACGCGCCCGCGGCCTCTTGGGGGAGCCGCGGGCGCGCCCTCTCCGCCCCCTCCCCGCGCGCGCGGCGCGGAGAGGGGGGCGGAAACGGGAGAGGCCCGGCGCGGGGGGC
The DNA here is from genome assembly GCF_050586345.1 of Rhodovulum sp. DZ06. Lineage (NCBI taxonomy): Bacteria > Pseudomonadati > Pseudomonadota > Alphaproteobacteria > Rhodobacterales > Paracoccaceae > Rhodovulum > Rhodovulum sp. DZ06. Next base: position 79,551 of record NZ_JBOCEF010000016.1, on the reverse strand, counting down.
GCGCCGGGCCTCGTCACGATCAGCCGGTCCGGCCGGGGGGCAGGATCACTCCTGCATTTCCTGCTCGACCTCCTCGGCCGCGTTGGACACCGCCTTGCCGCCGGCCTGGATGTCGCGACCCGCGCCCTCGACCGTGTTGCACGCGGCGAGGACCGAGAAGGCGAAAGGCACGAAGGCGAGGCGCAGAAGAGCGGTGCGGGTCATGATGCAATCCATTCGCTGTTGTCGATGGTTGGTTAACTAGTTCGCTGAAACGGGTTTCAAGGGCGCGAAAGGCGCGGATCCGGGGCGGGAGCCAGCCAGATCTCGACCAGCCCCGGGCGCGGGGCGGGGCGGAAGGCGGTGAAGTCGCGCGGGCCGCGCGCGGCGGGCAGCAGGGCCGCGATGCGGGCCGCGCCCGCCCGGTCGGCGGCGTGGAAGACGCGGATGTCCGCGCGCCCCGGCGTCGCCCCGACGGCCACGAGGCGCACCCCGCCCGGCGCGGCCCCCGAGAGGCGCCGGGCCAGCGCCGCGGCGCGGCCTTCCTCGGCGCGCAGGTGGTGGATGACGACGCGCAGCGGCGCGGGCGCGGCCGCCGCTTGCGGGCGGTCCGGCGCCTGTGCGGCGGGCGCCGCGCCGCGCGGGGCGAGGACGAGCGCCGCCGCCCTCTCGCCCCCCCGCGCCGCCGCGCCGCTTGCGGGCGCGGGCGTCCGGGCCGGGGCGGCCATGAGCGCGAGGCTTTCCGGGCGCCCCGGCGCGGCGGCGGCGAGGCGCAGCGGCGCGGCCTGGGGCGGCGTTCCGGCCTCGGCCCGCGCGTCGGTCCGGGCCAAGGCGAAGGCGGCGGCGGCCGCGGTCCCGAGGGCGGCGCGGCGGGCGGGCGCGGGTCGTCGCGCCGCGTCCCCCTGCATGGTCAACGCGGCCCCCAGCAGCGCGGGCGCGGCGAGGGGCGCCGGTCCCGGCGCGGGCTGGATCGACAGCGCCGTGGCGGCAAGGGGCAGGGGCGCGGGGCGCAACCCGCCCGGCGACCAGCCGGGGATCCCGGTATGGGCCGCCAGCGCCGCGCCGCCGATCAGCGCAAGGCCCAACAACGCCGCCGCGGGCCGACCCCGGCGCGGGGCGGCGTCGGGACGCGGCGCGCGCCGGTCTGCGCGCAGGCGCCGGGCGGGCGGGGGCGCGTCGGGGCCGGGGGCCTCCGGCGCAGGCGCGGCGGGCAGGGGCGCGGCGGGCAGGGGCGCGGCGGGCAGGGGCCGCGCCCCCCGGCTCAGCGCCGGTTCGGGCCGCAAGGGCGGCGCGGATCCGGGCGCGGGCGTCGGCGCGGGCGCAGATGTCGGAGAGGGTCGGGGAACGGGAGGGGCGGCGCTCCGGCCCGTCGCCGCCATGCCGCGCGCCGGGGGCGGGTCGGCGAGGAACGGCGCGAAGGGCGGGGCGGCGTCCTCGCCGGGCCGCTCGGGGCGCATCGCGGCGCGGATCCGGGCGAGCTCCCCGGGCGCCGGTCGGGCGGTCCCGGCGGCGTCCGGGGCGGGCGGCGTCGCGGGGCGGGGTCGCCCGGTCCCCGGCGCCTCGCGCGGGGGCGGCGCGTCCGCGGCGCCGATCCCGCGCATCGCCGCCCCCGCGGGCACGCAATATCCAAGGGGAAGGCGCCTGCGCGGGGCCGCCCTGCGCGGGCCGCCCTGCAGGCGTTCGAACCCGCGCGGGCCCTGTCTTCGGGGCTGCTCCGTCGCCGTCTCGTCGGTCATGCTCCGTCTCCGCCGCTTTCTGCGCGCTTCCGGGGAAGCAACGGGCGCCGGGGGCGGAAAGGTTCAGGCGGCGGCGATGATCGCGATCACGTTCCCGTGCGCACCGGAGCGCGGGAGGCGGCGGGGGCCGGCGCCCGGAACGCGAACGGGCCGGGGCGCATGGCCCCGGCCCGTCCGGAAATCGCGGCAGGGAGGGGCGCTTACCCCGTCGTCTCCTTGGTCGCGGTCAGCTTCACGTCCGGGAAATCGCGCTCGATCCGGTCGAGATCCCACTGCATGCGCACCATGTAGACCGGGTCGCCGTCATGGTCGGTCGCCATGTGGCCCTTGTTGGCCTTCATGAACTCCTCGACCTTGGCTTCCGGCCCCGAGACCCAGCGCGCGCCGGTCCACTGCGTCTGCTCGAAGCGCACGGGAAGCCCGTATTCCAGCTCGATCCGGCTGGCCAGCACCTCGAACTGAAGCTGGCCGACCACGCCGACGATGAAGCCCGAGCCGATATTCGGGCGGAACAGCTTGGAGGCCCCTTCCTCGGCGAACTGGGTCAGCGCCTTCTCGAGGTGCTTGGCCTTCATCGGGTCCCCGGCGCGGCAGGCCTGCAGAAGCTCCGGCGCGAAGGAGGGGATGCCGGTGAAGCGCAGGTCCTCGCCCTCGGTCAGCGCATCGCCGATCCGCAGCTGGCCATGGTTCGGCACGCCGATGATGTCCCCCGCCCAGGCGTCGTCCAGGACCTCGCGCTCCGAGGCCAGGAACATCACCGGGTTGGACACCGCCATCGGCTTGCCCGAGCGGACATGCTTGAGCTTCATGCCCCGCTTGAAATGTCCCGAGCAGAGCCGCATGAACGCCACGCGGTCGCGGTGCTTGGGGTCCATGTTGGCCTGCACCTTGAAGACGAAGCCGGAGACCTTGTCTTCATCGGGCTGCACTTCGCGCGTCTCCGACGGGCGGGGCCGCGGCGGCGGGGCGAAGTGCTTGAGGCCGTTGAGCAGCTCCTTCACGCCGAAGGAGTTCAGCGCCGAGCCGAACCAGATCGGGGTCATGGCGCCGTCAAGGAACGCCTGCCGGTCGAATTCCGGCAGCAGCCCGCGGGCCATCTCCACTTCCTCGCGCAGGGTCTCGAGCTGGCCCTCGGGGACATGCTCGGCGATCCGCGGGTCTTCGAGCCCCTTGAGGTCGATCTCCGCCCCGCGGGTGTTGCGGTCGGCCCGGTCCATGATGCCGAGACGGTCGTTCATCAAATCGTACGAGCCGAGGAAGTCGCGCCCGAGGCCGATGGGCCAGGAGGCGGGCGAGACGTCGAGCGCCAGCTCCTCCTGGATCTCGTCGATGATCTCGAAGACGTCGCGGCTCTCGCGGTCCATCTTGTTGCAGAAGGTCAGGATCGGCATGTCGCGCAGCCGGCAGACCTCGAACAGCTTGCGGGTCTGGCTCTCCACGCCCTTCGCGCCGTCGATCACCATGATCGCCGCGTCCACCGCCGTCAGCGTGCGGTAGGTGTCCTCGGAAAAATCCGAGTGGCCGGGCGTGTCGACGAGGTTCAGCCAGCAGCCGTCATATTCGAACGACATCGCCGAGGCCGAGACGGAGATGCCGCGGTCCTTCTCCATCTGCATGAAGTCCGAGCGGGTGCGGCGCGCCTCGCCCTTGGCGCGGACCTGGCCCGCGGCCTGGATCGCGCCGCCGAACAGCAGCAGCTTTTCGGTCAGCGTGGTCTTGCCCGCATCGGGGTGGGAGATGATCGCGAAGGTGCGACGGCGTCCCACTTCGGGCGGCAGCGGAGCGGAGTTGTGGCCATGGTCGAGCATCCGCGCCCTATAGCGCGGCGTGGGGCCTTGGGGAAGGGGGCGCGGGCGGCGGATGCGCGGGGGCGCGGGCGCCCTTGCGGCACGGTTGACCTGCGCGTCGGGCTGCGGGAGGGTTCGAAAACGGAACTGTGTTTCAGCGGAGGATTTCGGGATGGCGGATGCGGCGGCGGACAAGGCGGAAGACGGGGCGGAAGACAAGGCGGAAGACGGGGCGCTCGACGACGCGGTGATGGCGCGGGGGCGGCGGATCCTCGCCGCCCAGCCCTTCTCGGCGGCGATGGGCGCGGAACTGGTGGATTTCACGCCCGGCAAGGTGGTGATCCGCCTGCCGATGCGCGCGGACCTGAAGCAGCACATGGGCTTCGCCCATGGCGGCGCCATCGCCTACATGGCCGATTGCGCGCTGACCTTCGCCGGGGGCTCGGTGCTGGGCGACTGCCTGACGGCGGAGTTCAAGATCAACTTCATGCGGCCGGGGCAGGGCGTGGCGCTGGTGGCCGAGGGCGCGGTGCTGTCGGCGGGCAAGGCCTCGGCCATCACGCGCTGCGAGATCTGGGACGAGGCCGAGGACGGGACGCGCAAGCTCTGCGCCGCGGCGCAGGGGACCATCCGCAAGGTCTGATCCGGGGCCGGGGGCCGCGCCCGGCGGCGTCGCGCCCGCTGCGGGCCGCGCGCCGGCGCGGCGGCCTGGCCGGGGCGCGTGTGGGGGCGGCGGCGGGATCAGCCCGACAGCGCCCGGGCCTGGCGCCGCGCCGCCTGCGCCGCGCGGCCGCCGGGCAGCCCCTCGCAGGCGAGGCCGTCGCGGTCCCGATCCAGCCGGTGCGGGTCGCGCGCCGGTCCGCCCTCGGCGGTGTAGAAACGTTGCGCCTGGGCGTGCGTGCGGAAATCCGAGCAGTTCCTGCCGGCCGTTCCGCGCGAGGACCGCGCCGCGCGGGCCGTCGCGCCCCAGCCTGTCGCCTCGCAGGCCTGTCCGTCGCCATCGCCATCGAGACCATGGGGATCCCGCTGGGGTCCGCCCTGGGAGAGGAAGAAATCCTGCGCCTCGGCATGGGATCTGAAGTCGGCGCAGTTGCGGTCCTGCGCGTGGCTGGCCCCTGCGGCGAGGAGCAGGAAGGCGAGCGCCGCGGCGCCGCCGGCCAGGTGCTGCGTGACGTCGACCCTCCCCCTCGCGAATTAACGTTCCGTTAACCAATATTGGGAGGGCCCGGCATCGTCGCAACCCCGGCAGGTCTCCTGGCCCCTGCCGCCGCCCGATGCGTCGTCTCGCGCCCTTGCTGGCGGGCGCGCCCCCAAGCATCGTCCGGGACCGTTTCGCCGCCCTGTTTTCGCCCCTCGCCATTTCCCGCGCCCGGAGCCGCCCATGACCGCCCCCATCCGCGCCCTCCTCGTCGCCGAGGCCGCCAATCCCGAATGGGTCTCGGTCCCGCTCGTCGGCTGGTCGCTGGCCGACGCCCTGCGCCGCACGGACGGGATCGAGGCGCATATCGTCACCCAGGTCCGCAACCGCGAGGCGTTCCTGCGCGCGGGCCTGGTCGAGGGCGAGGATTTCACCGCCATCGATTCCGAGGCCGTCGCCAAGGCCCTCTACAAGATCGGCCAGGTGCTGCGCATGGGCGAGGGCAAGGGGTGGACGACCCTCCAGGCGCTCTCGGCCCTCGGCTATCCCTATTTCGAACGCCTCGTCTGGGACCGCTTCGGGGAAGAGATCAAGGCCGGGCGCTGGGACGTGGTGCACCGGATCACGCCGCTCTCGCCCACCAATGTCGGGCCGCTGGCCGCGCGCGTCGCGGGGGCGAAGGTCCCCTTCGCGCTCGGGCCGCTCAATGGCGGGGTGCCCTGGCCGAAAGCCTTCGACGCCGAGCGGCGCAAGGAGAAGGAGTGGCTGTCCTATATCCGCGGGGTCTACAAGCTGATGCCCGGCCGGGGCCGGATGCTGCGCAGCTGCTCGGCCATCATGACCGGCAGCCGCCATACCGCGACCGAGATCCCCAGGGACCTGCGCTGCCGCACCTTCTACATCCCCGAGAACGGCATCGACCCCGACCGCTTCGCCGCCCCCGGCCCGCGCGCGCCCCATGACGGGCCGATGCGCGGGGTCTTCATCGGCCGGATGGTGCCCTACAAGGGCCCGGACATGCTGATCGAGGCGGCGGCGCCCTTGCTGCGGGACGGGCGCATGACGCTCGAGATGATCGGCGACGGGCCGATGCAGCCCGAGCTGAAGGCGCTGGCCGAGCGCCTTGGGGTGGCGCAGGCGGTGACCTTCCACGGCTGGATCGACCACCGCGACGTGCAGCGCATCGCGCGGGGCTGCGACGCGCTCACCTTCCCCTCGGTGCGCGAATTCGGCGGCGGCGTGGTGCTCGAGGCGATGGCGCTGGGGCTGGCGCCGGTGATCGTGGACTATGCCGGGCCGGGCGAGCTGGTGCATGACGGCATCGGCCTCAAGTCGCCCATCGGCACGCGGGAGGAGGTGATCGCGGGCTTCGCCAGGGCGCTGGAGCAGGCCGCCGCCGACCCCGACGCGCTGGCGGCCATGGGGAACGCTGCGGCGGCGGAGATCGCGGCCAAGTTCCACTGGGCCCGCAAGGCCGAGCAGGTGCGGGACGTCTACGCCTGGATGCTGGGCCGGGGCGAGCGGCCCTCGCCCTTCGGCGATCCGTTCGAGCGGTAAGCGCGCGGGGGCGCAGGCCCCCGGCCCTCCGCCCCGGCCCGCCGCGTGGAAACGCAGCGTTACGGGCGCGCGCCGCCATTGCCGCCGCCCGGCCGCCGCCCTAGGCTCCGACCCGAACAACCCAAGGGTCAGGGAGGCCGACACATGGATCTGGGCATCAAGGGCAAGACCGCCATCGTCTGCGCGAGCTCGAAAGGGCTGGGCCGCGGCTGCGCCGAGGCGCTGGCCGAAGCGGGCGTCAACCTGGTGATGAACGCCCGCACCAAGTCCACGCTGGACGAGACCGCGGCGAAGATCCGCGACCAGTACGGCGTGACGGTGGAGACCATCGCCACCGACATCACCGCCGACAGCGGCCGGGCCGAGGTGAAGGCCGCCGCCGACGCCATGGGCGGCGCCGACATCCTGGTGAACAACGCCGGCGGCCCGCCCCCCGGGATGTGGTCCGACTGGGGGCGCGAGGAATGGCAGGCGGCGATCGACGCCAACATGCTCACCCCCATCCTGCTGACCACCGAGATCCTGCCGGGGATGCTCGAGAAGGGCTGGGGGCGCGTGGTGTCGATCACCTCCGCCTCGGTGCGCACGCCCATCGGGGTGCTGGGCCTGTCGAACGGCGCCCGCGCGGGCTTCACCGGCTTCTTCGCCGGAACCTCGCGCCAGGTGGCGGGCAAGGGGGTGATCATGAACAACATCCTGCCCGGCATCCACCAGACCGACCGGATCACGCAGCTCGACACCGCCGCCATGAACGCCTCGGGCATCACGATGGACGAAGCCCGCGCGCAGCGCATGGCCACCATCCCCGCGGGCCGCTACGGGACGCCCGAGGAATTCGGCGCCACCTGCGCGTTCCTGTGCTCGCAGCACGCGGGCTTCATCGTGGGGCAGAACATCCTGCTCGACGGCGGGGCCTTCAACTCCTCGTTCTGAGGCGGCATGGCGCCCGCGCCCTTCGTGATCCGCGGGGCGCGGGAAGACGACGCCCCCGCCCTCGCCCGCATCTACTGGCGGGCGGGGGCGCTGTTCATTGATACCGCCCATCCCGAGGTGGTGGACCCCGACCCGCCCGCGGCCGCGCTGTTCGCGCGGCTTGCGCGGCAGGGGGCGCTGCTGGTGGCGGCGGCGGGCGGGGACCGGCCCGCGGGGTTCCTCGGCTGGATGCCCGCGACGCTGCTGGACGGAACCCCGGCGCTGCATGTGGGCGAGCTCGACATGGACCCGGCCCTGCACGGGCGCGGCGGCGGCACGATGCTGCTGCGCGCGGCCGAGGCGCTGGCGCGGCGCACGGGCCGCGGGGCGGTGACGCTGAGCACCTTCATCGACGTGCCCTGGAACGCGCCTTTCTATGCCCGCCGCGGCTACCACGTGATGGACCCCGCGGACTGGCCCCCGGTCTGCCGCGGCGAGGTGGAGCGGATGGCGGCCGCGGGCCAGGACGTGTCGGCCCGGGTGGTGATGATGCGCCGGGTGTGAATAGCGCCCGCCGGGCCGCTTTCATTGTTCGGCCCCGGCGAACGCGTTACCTCTTGGGGATCGTCCCCGGTTGCGGGCCCGCCTATTTCAAGGAACATCACGCATGAAAACCAAGCATCTTGCCATCGCCGCCGCGGCGCTCGTCGTATCTGGCTCGGCCGCCGTCGCCGCCGACATCAACGCCACCTACACCGACCGCGCGAGCTTCCTCGCCGCCATCGGCGCCTCCGTCGATTTCGACTTCGAATCCAGCGCGCTGTCGGGAACGGCGAGCAGCGGGGCCGCGTCCTCGATCGATTTCGGAGATTTCGCCGTCGGGTCCAGCCCCGCCGCGGTCAAGGTGCTGGGCGTTCCCGCCATCGGGGCCTCGAACACCACCCCGGGCGGGGCCAACTACATGTACCTCGACACCGACATCGCCTTCACCGGCGCGGTGACGACCTTCACCTTCGACAGCACGCTGACCGCCTTCGGGTTCAACTACACCTCCCTGGCCCCGGGCGCGGGCGCGGCGACGATCACCGTCGGCTCCATCGTCACCATCGTGCCCTCGGGAAGCTCTGGCTTCTTCGGCTTCACCTCGGACGGCTTCGCCAGCTTCGCCTTCGACAGCTCCGACGACAGCGCCGTGGGGTTCGACGACCTGGCATGGGCCGAGGCGGGGGCGGTCTCCGACGTGCCGGCGCCCGCGGCCGCGCCGCTCCTGCTGCTGGGCCTCGGGGGCCTCGCCGCGCTGCGCCGCCGGGGCTGAGCGCCGCCGGGGCGGGCCGGGGGCGTGGCGGGGGAGGCGCGCCGAGGCGGCGGGCGGAGGCGGCGGGCGGGCGCGCCCATCGGACGCGCCGCCTTGCCCCGCCGGGCGCCGCTTGCTAGATGCTTCCCGAGTGAAATGATAAGGCTTGCGCCCCGCCGCCCCTTGCCCGGGGATCGGGGCGCGCGCCGGACGCCGGACGTGACCGCAACTTGACCCAGCCGCCTCCCCGCCTCGGACTGTCCTCCGTCAGCATGGTCTACGAGGGCCGCAACGCCGTGGACGACGTCACGCTCGACGTCGGCGCGGGGGAGATCGTGTGCCTGCTCGGCCCCTCGGGCTGCGGCAAGTCCACGACGCTGCGCATCGCCGCGGGGGTGGAGCGGCAGACGGCGGGGAGCGTGTCGGTCGACGGCAAGATCCTCTCGGACGACGCCCGCCACGCCCCGCCCGAGAAGCGCAGCGTCGGGCTGATGTTCCAGGACTTCGCGCTGTTCCCGCACCTGACGGTCACCGACAACGTGGCTTTCGGGCTGAAGGGGACGGGCAAGGGCAAGCGGGCGGATGAATACCTCGCGCGCGTGGGCCTGTCGGGCTACGGGCCGAAATACCCGCACCAGCTGTCGGGGGGCGAGCAGCAGCGCGTGGCGCTGGCGCGCGCGCTGGCGCCGCGGCCCAAGGTCATGCTGATGGACGAGCCGTTCTCGGGCCTCGACAAGCGGCTCCGGGACGAGGTGCGCGACGAATCCCTCTCGGTGCTGAAGGAGGAGGGCGCGGGCGTCCTGCTGGTCACGCACGAACCCGAGGAGGCGATGCGCATGGCCGACCGGATCGCGCTGATGCGCGGCGGGCGGGTGGTGCAGATCGGCGCGCCCTACAACATCTACAACCACCCCGCGGACCTGCGGGCGGCGGCGTTCTTCTCGGACGTCAACATCATCCGCGGCGTCGCGTCCTCGCGCCAGGTGGACACCCCGTTCGGGCGGTTCCTGTCGCCGCCAGGGCTGGCGGACGGCGCGGCGGTGGACATCGTGATCCGCCCGCAGCACCTGAAGATCGACCCCGATGACGGCGGCGAGGGTCCGCGCCCCACCGCGGCCAACGGCGTCGCCGCCCGCGCGGTGGTGGAGCGGGCGCGCTTCATGGGCTCGGAAAGCCTGATCGAGCTGCGCATGGACCATGACGGCGCCCGCCTGCGGGCGACCGTGCCGGGCGCCTTCCTGCCCGAGGCGGGGGCGCCGCTGTGGCTGTCGATGCGCCGCGACCGCTGCTTCCTGTTCCCCGCGGAGCGCGGCTGAGGCCCGCCTTGCGGGCGCGGGCCTCATTCTGCGGCGCCGGGATGTGGAATGCGCGGCCCCGATCCGCGCCAAGCGCGCAATCGCCCCTTTCAACGGCTTGCCCGATCTCATAAATAGGAAGGCGAAACCGGCGCTCCGCGGGAGGCGGGCGCCACGACCCCACGCATCGACGCGTCGCCGCAAACATCCCGGGCGCGCCGAGTTGAGGAGAGCTGACCATGGCCCCGAGCTTCTGGCAGATTGCGATCGTCGCCGTTCTTGTCGTCCTGCTGTTCGGACGCGGCAAGATCTCCGGCCTGATGGGCGATGTCGCCAAGGGCATCAAGAGCTTCAAGAAGGGCATGGCCGACGACCCGCAGGAAGTCGCCAAGAAAGACGACGAGGGCAAGGGCGCCATCGACGTCACCCCGGCCGAGAAGAAAGACGCCTGATTTCGCAACCCGCCGCCCGGCATTCCCCGGGCGGCGCGTTCCTGTCCGGCGCGCCCCGACCCGGGCGCGCCCGACATGCATGAGAAGGGCGTGACCCATGCTTGACATCGGTTGGAGCGAACTGCTCGTCATCGGCGGACTGGCGCTGATCGTGGTCCCGCCCAAGGACCTGCCGGGCATGATGCGCAATGTCGGCCGCTTCGTCGCCAAGGCCCGCGGCATGGCCCGCGAATTCCAGGGCGCGATGGAAGACGCCGCGCGGCAGGCCGATCTCGGCGATGTCGCCGACCTGAAAAAGGACGTCTCCAAGTGGTCGTCCAATTTCGGCGCCTCGGGGCCCAAGAGCATGGCCAAGTCCCTGCTTGACGATGACAAGCCCGCCGCGGCGCCCGCCAAGGGCTCCTACGACGAGGCCGACGCCGCCGAGAACGCGGCCTGGGAGGTCGAGCAGGCCGCCAAGGCCGCCGCCGAGGCCGCGAAGGCGCAGGGCGAGAAGACCCGGACCGCCGCCGAGCGCGCCGCCGCCGCCGAGGAAGAGGCCCGCGCCGCCGCGCTGCGCGCGGCCGAAGCGAAGGCCGAGGCGGAGGCCGAGCGCCTCTCGGCCGTGAACCGTTCCGCCGAGGAGCTGGAGGCCGAGCTCGCCCGCGACGAGGCGAAGTCCAAGCCCTCCGCGTCCTCCTGAGGGATCCCCAGCCGTGAGCACCCAAGAAGACATCGACAGCACCAAGGCCCCGCTGATCGAACACCTGGTCGAGCTGCGCACGCGGCTGATCTGGTCCGTCGTCGGCCTGGCCGCGATGATGATCCTGTGCTTCATCTTCGCCACCCAGCTGTTCGACTTCCTGACCCGGCCGCTGCATGACGCGCTCGAGGCGCGGGACATGGCGCCGAAGCTGATCTACACCGCCCTGCACGAGAAGTTCTTCACCGACCTGCGCGTGGCGCTGTTCGGCGGCTTCTTCCTGGCGTTCCCGATCATCGCCATGCAGGTCTGGAAATTCGTCGCGCCGGGCCTCTACCGGAATGAACGCGACGCGTTCTGGCCGTTCCTGGCGGCCACGCCGGTGCTGTTCCTGCTCGGCTCGTCGCTGGTGTATTTCCTTGTCGCGCCAATGGCTTTCGGGTTCTTCCTCGACTACGGCACGAATGTCGACGGGTCGACCGTCACCTCGACCGAGTTCCTCGGGAAGGTGCGCGACTACCTCGACCTGATGATGACCTTCATCCTCGCCTTCGGCATCTGCTTCCAGCTTCCCGTGCTGCTGACCCTGATGGGCCGCGCCGGGCTGGTGACGGGCGAGGGGCTGGCGAACATGCGCAAATACGCCGTGGTCGCCATCGCCGCCGCCGCCGCGGTGCTGACCCCGCCGGACCCGATCTCGCAGCTCGGCCTCGGCATCCCGATCTACCTGCTCTACGAGGTCTCGATCTTCCTGGTGAAAGCCTCCGAGAAGAAGCGCCGCCAGCGCGACATCGAGGACGGCCTGGTGGACGAGGACGACGAGGAATGACCATCGCCGCCGAAGAGGGCATGGTCTCGGCCCTGACGCGCATCGCCGAGGCGCTGGAGCGGATCAGCCCGCCGCCGATGCCCGCGCCGCGCTTCGACGCCGCCGAGGCCTATGTCTGGCGCGTGTCGCCGGACCGGCTGGACCCGGCGCGCGCGGTCAGCCGCGTGCCGCTGGAGCTGCTGGTCGGCGTCGACCGGTCGCGCGAGACGCTGCTGGAGAACACCCGCCGCTTCGCCCGCGGCCTGCCCGCGAACAACGCCCTTCTCTGGGGCGCGCGCGGCATGGGAAAATCGAGCCTGGTCAAGGCCGTGCACGCCGCCGTCAACGCGGAAGGCGAAGGCGAGGTCAAGCTGGTCGAGATCCAGCGCGAGGACATCCCCTCGGTCGGCCGGCTGATGAACATCATGCGCGAGGCGCCGGCCGTGCGCTTCCTGCTGTTCTGCGACGACCTGTCGTTCGACCATGATGACAGCCATTACAAGTCGCTCAAGGCGATCCTGGATGGCGGGGTCGAGGGGCGGCCGGAAAACGTGCTGCTCTACGCCACCTCCAACCGGCGGCACCTGATGCCGCGGGACATGATCGAGAACGAGCGCAGCACCGCCATCAACCCCTCGGAATCGACCGAGGAGAAGGTGTCGCTCTCGGACCGCTTCGGGCTGTGGCTCGGCTTCCATGCCTGCCGCCAGGACGATTATTTCGAGATGGTGAAGTCCTATCGCGACGCCTTCTCGATCCCGGTCGCGGACGAGGAGCTTCTGGCCGAGGCGGTGGAGTGGCGGCAGACCCGCGGCGGCGTCTCGGGGCGCGTGGCGTGGCAGTTCATCACCGATCTCGCGGGGCGCAAGGGCGTCAAGATCGCGCTTTAAGACCGACGCACAAGCCGCTGAAATGAAAAGGCCCGGAGCGATGCTCCGGGCCTTTTCATTTCACTCGAAGAAGGTCATCGGGTCTTCCGAGAACGCGCCGCGGCGGACCTCGTAATGCAGCATCGCCGGGTTGTCGCCGGTGGGCGTGGCCACCTGGCCGACGATGTCGCCGCGCTTGATCCGCTGGCCCTTGCTGACGTTCACGGCGCCGAGGCGGCCATAGACGGTCATGTAATCGGCCTCGTGCCGCACCAGCACGATCGAACCCCAGTCGCCGAGGCTGGTCGACACCAGCGCCACCGTGCCGTCGGCCGAGGCGCGCACCCGCTCGCCCGGCGCGGCGTCGAAATCGACGCCGTCATTGCGGTCCGGCCCGGTCCCCTGGTTGTAGGGCGACAGGACCCGGCCCGGGACGGGGCGCAGGAAGCGGCCGCCATCATCGGCGGGCGCGGCTTCGGGGGCCGCGGGGGCCGCCGCCGGGGCGGGGGCCGCTTCCTCGAGGCTCGCGACCGCCTGGGCCTGTTCTTCCGGCGCGGCGGGGGCGTCGACGGCGCGCGGGGCCGGGACCTCGGCCGCCTGCTGGTACTGGCCCAGCTGCGGCGAGGCGAGGGGCCGGGGCGCGATGCTGTCGGCGGGCTTGGGCTGGGCCGCGCTCTCGGGCGGTGGCAGGGTCGCGCCCGCCTGGCCCGGAAGCTCCACCGGGTTGGCGCCGCGGGCGGCCTGGGCGCCGGGTTCGACCGGCACGGTCAGCACCTGGCCGGGGGTCACGCGGTAGGCGGGGCCGGCGAGGGCGTTCCAGCTCGCCACCTGGTCCATGGTGGCGCCGTAGCGGGCGGCGATGTCGGCCACCGTCTCGCCCGGCTGGACCTCGTGATAGACGATGTCGCGGCCGCCGTTGAGGACCGGGGCCTGCTCGGACGCGGCGGGCGCCGCCTGGGCCTGCGCCTGGGCCGGGGCCTGCTCGCCCCGGGCGATGGCGTCGGCGATGCGGGCGGCGGACCACTCGGCATTGTTCGGGCCGGGCGCGCCCGCGGGGCCGGCGCCGGCGCCCGCTTCGGGGGCGTCCCCGGCGAGCCGGCCGTCCGGCGCCGCGGCCACGGCGTCTTCGGGCAGGGTCTCCAGCGTCTCCATCGGCTCGATCGGGGCCGAGAGCGGGCGCGCCGCGGCGGCGGCCCCGGCGGGACCGGCGGCGGGCGCGGCGAGGCGGGCGTAGCCGCCGAGCTTCGGGGGCAGCACCACCTCGTCGCCCGCGCGGGGCACGTAGTTCGCGGGCAGCCCGTTATAGGAGGCGATGGCGACGGCGTCGGCGCCGGTGCGCGCCGCGAGGGTTTCGAGCGTGTCGCCCGCGCGGGCCACCGCCAGCACGTAGCCGTCCATGAAGATCATCCCGCGCGCGTCGGGCTGGGCGGGGCCGGCGGCCTTGACCTGCGGCGCGGCGGGCGTGGGCGGCGGCGCGGCCGGGGGCGGCCCCTGGTCGCCCTGGCCCACGCAGGCCGCGAGGGCGGCGGGCAGGCCGATCAGCAGGGCGGCGCGAAGGGCGCGCGGCGCGGGGCGGCGGGACATGGCGGGTCTCTCCTTGGTCGGCGCGCGCGGCACGGGCGCTGCGCCATGGGTCGTCTGTTGGGCGCCGCATCAAGGCGGCGGCGTCGCGGCGGCGGGCGTCAGTCCAGGTCGGCGGCGACGCCTTCGAGGAGCGGCACGAACCGCACCGGCGACAGTTCCGAATAAACTGGGCCGTTTTCAGTCTTTTCAATGCGGATCAGCTGCTGGATGTCGTCGGACTGGCCCACGGGCAGCACCATGATGCCGCCGACGCGCAGCTGCTGCATCAGGTCGCGCGGCACGTCCTCGGCCGCCGCCGCCAGCAGGATCCGGTCGAAGGGCGCCTGGTCGGGCAGGCCCAGCGTGCCGTCCCCGGCCATGATGGTGACGTTGGGCAGGTCGAGCTCGCGCTCGATCAATTCGCGCGCGGCGCGGGCCAGGGGGCGGTGACGCTCCACGGCATAGACCCGGCGGGCGAGGCGGGCGAGGATCGCGGTCTGGTAGCCCGAGCCGGCGCCGATCTCCAGCACCTTGCAGCGGGGGGTGACGGCCAGCGCCTGGGTCATGATCCCGACCACCGAGGGGGCCGAGATGGTCTGTCCGCAGGCGATCGGCAGGGGCGTGTCCTCGGCGGCCCGGGCGCGGAAGGCGCGGTCGATGAACAGGCGCCGGGGCACGGATTCCACCGCCTCCAGGACCCGCGGGTCGGTGATCCCGCAGGAGCGCAGCGCGAACACGATCTGCGCGCGTTCCTCGGGGTCGGAGGGGGTGTGGGCTTGGGTCATCCGCTCCTCGTCTCGCGGCGGCGGCAGGCGGGGGATCCGGCGGGCCGCGCGGGGGCCTTCAGGCCCTGCGGGGCGCAGGATATGGCGGGGCGAAGGGGGGCTGCAAGCGGGCGCGGCGGGCGCGGAGTCGCCGAGGCGCCGCAGCGTGGCGAAAGGGCGACGCATGGGCCGGTCGCGGCGCCGGGGCCGCCGCCAAATCGTTAAAATCCGAAGGGTTTTTCGCTGGACCCTGCCGGGCGCGGCGGGGGACCCTTGGCCCATGGCACGGACAGGCGCAGATGCAGGGCGGCGGAGCGGCGGGCAGGACCCGGCGCGGGGCCCCGGCGCGCCGCCGCGCCCGCCCGGGGCGCATCTTCTGTGGATCGCGCTGCCGCTCGGCGGGCTCGCGGGGCTCTCGGCGGCGGAGCTCTTCGGGACCTGGCCCGGCGCCTTCATCGGCGGGGGCGTGGCGGGGGCCGTCGCCTCGGCCATGTCCCACCACGCGCGCCGCGCCCGGAAGGAAGCGGCCCTGGGGGAGGGCGAGGGGCGCTGAGCGCGCCCCTGTCGCCGGGCGTCAGCCGTTCAGGGCCGCGGCGGCGGCCGAGAGGTCGTCTTCGGAGGTCAGGTCGGCGCGCAGCGGCGTGACCGTCACCCAGCCCTCGGCGCATTCGCGCGCGTCGTCGCCGGGGCGGCTCTCGATATTGCCCTTGCCGTGGGTCAGCCAGAAATAGGTGCGCCCGTTCGGGGCCACGTCCTGGCGGATCTGGAAGGCGCCGCCGGGGCGCGCGCCCTGGCGCGCCGCGCGCATCCCGCGCACCTGGTCGCCGGGGATCGGCGGGAAATTCACGTTCCAGAACAGCTGGTACGGGTCGCTGCGCTGGCCGAATCCCATCTTCAGCACCTTGCGCACGGCGGCGGCGCCGTGGCGGCGCGAGGCTTCGAACGTGTCGTCGAGCCCGAGATTGTTCGGCCCGTAATACTGCGACAGCGACACGGCGGGGAAGCGGTGGATCGCCGCCTCCATCGCGCCGCCGACGGTGCCGGAATAGACGATGTCCTCGGCCACGTTGTGCCCGCGGTTGACGCCCGAGAGCACGAGGTCGGGCGGGCAGTCGGCCATCAGGTGCTTGACCGCGCAGATCACGCAGTCGGCGGGCGAGCCGTCGACCGCGAAGCGCCGGGGGCCCAGCTGGTTGAGGCGCATCGGCTTGGTGTAGCTGATGCAATGCGCGACGCCGGACTGCTCGCTCTCGGGCGCGACCACCCAGACCTCGCCCTCGGGGCCCGCAAGCTCGTGCGCGATGTCCTCGGCGGCCTTCAGGCCGGGGGCGGTGATGCCGTCGTCATTGGTGATCAGGATGCGCATGCGTGGTCTCCGGGGGCAGAAGGTCTCGACCCCCGGTCTAGCGGCTT
The DNA here is from genome assembly GCF_050586345.1 of Rhodovulum sp. DZ06. Classification (NCBI taxonomy): domain Bacteria; kingdom Pseudomonadati; phylum Pseudomonadota; class Alphaproteobacteria; order Rhodobacterales; family Paracoccaceae; genus Rhodovulum; species Rhodovulum sp. DZ06. The sequence goes on along the minus strand of NZ_JBOCEF010000016.1, from coordinate 63,302 downwards.
GCGCCGCCGCGGTCCATCGCGCAGCAGGGTGAAGCGCCCGGCGGGGCGGCGCCGCGGCGGCCGGGCGACGGCCGGGCGCTCAGGCCGCCGCGGCGCCGGGCAGGGCGAATTGCGACAGGTCGGCGGTCAGCTCCTCGCCCTCGGAGATGTCGCGCAGCGCGACGCCGACCATGGGGCGCGAGAAATCGAGATTGGGGGCCGCGTCGTGGCGCAGCGCGAGCGCGTGGACGTCCTGCGGCGCGACCTGTTCGGCCGCGCGGCGCTGCGCGGGCCCCAGCGCCGCGCAGGTGGCGGCCGGAAGCGGCCGTTCCGCGGCGCTGCCGAAGCGCCAGACCACGTCCCCGGCGCGGATCGGCTCGAGCGTATAGAGGCCCGTCCCGGCGTCGGGATCGGGCAGGTGCAGGCATTTTACTAGCAACATGAGCATTTTCCGTCTCTTCGTCGGCGCTTCGGCCGCGGGCCCGCCTCCCCAGCGGGCGGGCTGCCGCCACTATGAACGAAAAAGCAGATTGACGCTACGTCCGCGGTGTCGAAATACCGTTTCCATGCGGATCAGTACCGCTGTGCAACCGAAAGTTGCGGATCCATACGACCATGGTCGCCGGCGCGGAGCTGCGGCGATGGCGGGGCGGCGGGCGGTTCCGCGCGCCCGCCGGGCCGAATCAAGCCCGAACAAGGAAAGGGAGCCTCGCGGCCCCCTTTCCCCCGTCCCTCGTCTGCTACGCGGCCCTCTCTGCGGGCCTGTCCGTGTCACGCACGCATGTCCATGCCCATGCTCCCGCCGCCGGGCTGACCCAGCACCATGGAGCGCAGCTCGGCCAGCTGCGCCTCGAACCGCTTGGTCGAGATCTCCTGCTCGGCGCGGAAGGCGCGGCTCGCCTCGGGCATTTCCATCGAGCGCATGGTCTCGCGGTTGCGGGCCATGGCGTCGCCCTGTTCCATCGCCGCGTCGCGCGAGGCGGTGGTGGCGCCCTCCATCATCGACTGCAGGAACGAGCTCTCGATCGCCTGGCGCACCTCGATCCGGGCCTGGCGGGCGATCTCGGCCTTCATCTTCAGGCCGGGGGCCTCGAAGGTCTGCTCGGTCGGGGGCTTGATCGACTCGTTGTTCTCGGCGACGCGCTTCTGGCCTTCCACCGGGCTGACGGCCGAGGCGAGCTGCGCGCGGGTCACCGCCTGCTGGCGGGCGATCTCGGTCCCGCCCGCGCCGGTGGTCTTGTTGGCCGGGGTCTGCTGTTCGGCCGCGGCCGCGTCCTGGCGGGTCTGCGCCGCCTGCTGCATCGCCGCGATGTTCTGGGCGTGGATGGCCGAGGCGCCGGACATGCTGCTGATCGAGGACATTCGCGTGGTCTCCCCTGTCTGACCTGACTTTCGAAACCTGTTTTACTCGAATGCGAAGTGAATTGGAGAACGTGGAGGTATCGGACACCGGCGCGCCGGGATCGGGACCTGAGTCCGCCGGATGGGGCGTCTATGCGAAAGGCGTGGGCCCAAAGGCGCGCGCCGCGAGACGAAAACGGGGGGCGCGGCCTGCGCGCCCCCCGTCGGGGTGTTCCAATGCGGCGCGGCCCGGATCAGGCCAGCGCGCCCTCGGCGGTGATCTTCGTCGCGCCTTTCATGTAGCCGCGCAGCACCTCGGGGATCGTGATGGACCCGTCTTCCTGCTGGCCGTTCTCCATCACCGCGATCAGCGTGCGCCCGACGGCGAGTCCGGAGCCGTTGAGCGTGGACGGGAACTCGGGCTTCTTCTCGCCCTCGCGGCGGAAGCGGGCGTTCATGCGGCGGGACTGGAAATCGCCGCACAGGGACACCGACGAAATCTCGCGATAGGTGTTCTGCCCGGGCAGCCACACCTCCAGGTCATGGGTGCGGCGCGCGCCGAAGCCCATGTCGCCGGTGCAGAGCAGCATCCGCCGGTAGGGCAGGCCCAGCGCCTCGAGGATGCCCTCGGCGCAGCGGGTCATGCGCTCGAGCTCGGCCTCCCCGTCCTCGGGGCGGGTGATGGAGACCATCTCCACCTTCTCGAACTGGTGCTGGCGCAGGATGCCCGCGGTGTCGCGGCCCGCGGAGCCCGCCTCGGAGCGGAAGCACTGCGACCAGGCCACGTAGCGTTTCGGCAGGTCGCCCTCGGCCAGGATCTCGCCCGCGGGGATCGAGGTCAGCGTCACCTCGGCGGTGGGGATCAGCCACCAGCCATTGGTGGTCTGGTAGCTGTCCTCGGCGAATTTCGGCAGCTGGCCGGTGCCGAGCATGGTCTCGGGGCGCACCAGGACGGGGGTCCAGGTCTCCTCGAGGCCGTTCTCGTCGACATGGGTGTCGAGCATGAACTGCGCCAGCGCCCGGTGCAGGCGCGTCAGCGCCCCGGTCAGCATCATGAAGCGCGCGCCCGAGATCTTGGCGGGCGTTTCGAAATCCATCAGCCCCATGGCTTCGCCGAGCTGGTAATGCTCCTTCGGCGCGAAGGGGAAGTCGGGGATCTCGCCCCAGCGCGACAGCTCCTGGTTCGCGTCCTCGTCCGCGCCCTCGGGCACGCTGTCGAGGGGCAGGTTCGGGATCACCAGCAGCAAATCGTTCAGGCGCGCATCCTCGGCCTTGGCCTCTTCTTCAAGGCGGGCGATCTCGGCCTTCTTGTCGGCCACGAGGGCGCGCAGCCGCTCGAACTCCGCTTCATCGCCCGAGGCCTTGGCCTTGCCGACCTGCTTGCTGGCGGCGTTGCGCTCGGCCAGCGCGTCCTCGGCGGCCTTGATCTTCGCGCGGCGGCTCTCGTCGACGGCGAGGATCTCGGCCGAGACCGGCGCGGCCCCGCGGCGGGAGAGGGCGGCGTCGAACGCCTCCGGGTTCTCGCGGATCTGGCGGATGTCGTGCATGGGATCGGTCCTCTCGCGGGCGGTTCGCGGTTCTGCGGGACGGGTTATGCATCAGCGCGCGCGGGCGCGAAAGGGGGCGCGGGCGCGAAAGGGGGCGCGGGCGCGCGGCGGGGACGCGGGCGGCGCTTGGCGCGGGGCCGGGCGCGGTGCAGGATGCCGCCGAAGCGGCCCGGACGAGCGATGGCCGCGCAAGAGGGAGGACGGGGGCATGGACGACAGCCGCCGCAACGACATCGGGGGCCATGCGCGCATCCCCGGTTTTCACCGCCTGGGCATGGCCGAGCGCCTGGCCGCCGTGGCCGCGGCCGCGAAGCTGGACCCGGAGGAGGTCGCGGCCTTCGCCGCCGCCTCGCGCCCGCAGGCCGAGCTGATGGACCACATGGCCGAGAACGCGATCGGCGCCTTCGCGGTGCCCCTCGGGGTCGCGGTGAACCTGGTGGTGGACGGGGACCCGGTGCTGGTCCCGATGGCGACCGAGGAATCCTCGGTGGTCGCGGCGGTCTGCAACGGCGCCCGGCGCTGCCTGCCCGCGGGGGGCGTGTTCACCAGCGCCGACGCGCCGCGGATGATCGCGCAGGTGCAGCTGACCGGCCTGCGCGACCCGTTCGGCGCCCGCGCCCGGGCGCTGGAGCATGTCGAGGAGATCCGCGCCATCTGCGATGCGTGCGACCCGATGCTGGTCGAGCTCGGCGGCGGCTTCCGGGAGTTGGACGCGCGGGTGGTCGACGGCGGCCCCGGGGTTCCGCCGATGCTGGTCTGTCACCTGGTCGTCGACGTGCGCGACGCGATGGGGGCCAACGCGGTCAACACCATGGCCGAGACCGTGGCGCCGCGGCTGGCCGAGTGGACCGGCGGCAAGGCGGGGCTGCGGATCCTGTCGAACCTCGCCGACCGGCGGGTGGTGCGGGCGCGGGCGGTCTGGCCGCTGGACCAGATCGGCGGGCCCGAGGGGCGCGACGGCGTTATCGCCGCCTCGCACTTCGCCTCGGCCGACCCGTACCGGGCCGCGACCCACAACAAGGGCATCATGAACGGCGTCTGCGCCGTGGCGCTGGCCACCGGCAACGACACCCGCGCGCTGGAGGCCGGGGCCCATGCCTATGCCGCCCGTTCCGGCCGCTACACCGCCCTGTCGCGGTTCGAGGCGACGCAGGAAGGGGATCTGACCGGCGTGATCGAGATGCCGATGCCCGTGGGCGTGGTCGGCGGCGCGACGCGCACGCACCCGACGGCGCAGCTTGCGCTGAAGATCATGGGCGCGACGGGGGCGGATCGGCTGGCGCGGGTGATGGCCTCGGTCGGGCTGATCCAGAACTTCGCGGCGATGTTCGCGCTGTCGACCGTGGGCATCCAGAAGGGGCACATGGCGCTGCATGCCAAGAACCTCGCCGTCGCGGCGGGCGCCGCGGGCGAGCTGGTCGAGGCGGTTGCGGCAAGGATGATCGAGGAGAAGGCGATCAACGGCCGCGCCGCGGCGCGCATCCTCGCGGAGCTGTCCGGGCGATGACGGACGCGCTGCGCTTCGACGAGATCGATTTCCACGACGGGCTGCTGAGCTCGGCGGCCTGGCGGGCCGACGAGGGCGCCTATGAGCTCGTCCTCTCCCGGGTTCGGGAATCGGTGGTGAAGGAGGGGCGCCCGGATGCGGATCGTCCCGGCGCCATGCGCATCACCGCGCGCGGCGTCGGGATCGTGTCGCAGACCCTCGACGCGGCGGCGCTGCGGGACAATGCGCGGGCGGGGCAGGTGGCGTCGGTCACCCTCGACGCGGAGGGCAGGACGCTGACCGCGGCGCTGGTCCCGGGCTGCATCATCGTCACCGCCGAGGCGTTCTCGGCCCAGTGGCGCCCCGAGGGCGGGACGTGGGAGGATGTCGCGCTCTAGGGGCGCGGGCCCCTGCTTCGCCATCCCCTCGGCCAGGCCCTTGAAATGCGCGGCCAGGTGTTTCTCGCCGTGCTGGGCGCCGGCCATGTCCATCTAGGACGCCGCGAGGAAGAATTCCGCCGGGCCCCACATCCGCTGCGGGCCCGGCGGCTTCAGCGCCCCGACCGAGGCCCCCGCCCCCGGGCCTGGCCATGGTGCGTTCCCCGGGCGCGGGGCCTCAGCCCCGGCGGCGCAGCGCCGCCAGCCCGCCGAGCGCGAGCGGCAGCAGCGCGGCCGAGGCGGGCAGGGGCACGTCGGCGCCCGGCGCGTCGGCGGTGGTGATCGTCGCGGTGATGAAGCCCGAATTGTCCGAGCTGTTGGAATCCCAGTTGAACAGGAACAGCTCGCCCGGTCCCGCCGCGGCCCCGGTGAAGGCCGAGCCGACCAGGAAATACGGCCCTGAGGCGCCGATCCGCCCCACCAGCGCCGAGTAATTGGCCGTCAGCCCCGCCGAGGTGTAGGGGCCGAGCGTGTCGATCCCGTCGGCGCCGAAGCCAGGATAGGACGGGTTCACGAGCCAGTCGTCCGACGGGTCGGCCGACACCCCGAAGCTGTCGCCCGAGGCGAGGACGATCCCGGTGGCCAGCCCGCCGCCCGACCCGCCGTTGTAGGAATGCGCGGCGGCGAAGACGTCGACCTCGATCGAGGCGGCGAGGGCCGGCGCGGCGCCGGCGCACAGGCAGGCGGCCAGGGCGGCGCGCAGAAGCGAGGCAGGTTTCATCATGTAATTTCTCCGGCCTGAAACGGTCAGGCCCGGCAGGTTCCGGGCGAGGCCGAATATACACCAGGAAACCGGCCCGGTCCCGGCCCGCCGCCGCGGCCTATTGCGCCGTGCCCTCGGCCAGCGCCTTGAAATGCGCGGCCAAGTGTTTCTTGCCCTTCTGGCCCGCGACCATGTCCATCGCCGTCGCCTCGAGGAAGAATTCCGCCGGGCCCCACATCCGCTGCGGGCCCAGCAGCTTGAGCGCGCCGACCGCGGCCCCGGCGAGGGCGCGCGGCACGCGGATGATCCGCGGCGGCTTGCCCAGCGCCTCGAAGGCCAGCGCGCCCAGCTCGGCCTGCGTGAACACGTCCGGGCCGCCCACGTTGGTCCGCCGCGTCCCGGCGATCAGCGCGTCGGCGCAGACCGCCGCCAGGTCGTCGCCATGGATCGGGTTCAGCCGCCGCTCGCCATCCCCGACCAGGAACACCGCGCCGCGGCGGGCCATCTCCAGGAAATCCTCCATGTCCGAGAAATAGGCCGTGGGCGCGATCACCACCGGCTCGATCGCCGCGCCCTCCAGCACCTTCACGAAGCGGCTCTTGGCCCGGGCGAGGGCCGAGCGGCGCATGTTCTCTCCGTTCAGGACATGGACATAGCCGAAGCGGGGCGCCCCCGCCTTCACCGCCGCCTTCAGCAGCGCCAGGTTCACCCCGTAATCCACCTGGTCATAGGTCAGCCCGTCGCGCTGGCGCGTCAGCCCGACGGCCGAGAACACGGCGTCCGCGTCGCGCATCACCTCGGCCAGGCGGGCGGCGCCCTGCAGGTCGACCACCAGCATGTCCGCGGGGGCGATTCCCGCGCGGCGGGCGGCGGCGGCGTTGCGCACGAGCGCGTTGACCCGCCAGCCGCGGGCCTTGAAGACCTGGACGACGCGGCGGCCGAGATAGCCGGTCGCGCCCGCGATGACGATGCGCTGGGTCATGGCCGGCGCCTGCTCCTGCATTCTGCGGTCCCGGGGATTGCGGCCGCGGGGGATCCTTGGGGACGGGCGGGCGCGGGGGGCGGGGGGAGTCGCAGCGGCCCCGGTCCCGCGCCTGCGCGCGCATCCTGCGCCGGGCTGCGTAAACCGGCGGTCAACACTTCGGGGCGCGGCGGCGTTTGTTCCACGATGCGGGACGGCGGGGGAAGGGCGCGCTTGGCCGCTCCCCCCTCTCCATGTCGCCGCAGGCGGGGCCCGCCGCGCGCGGGCGCTTCCCATCCCCGTCCGGGCGCGCTATGCCGCGCCCATGCTCCAGATCCGCGACCTCTCCTTCACCCTCGCCGGCCGCCCGCTTCTGCAGGGCGCCTCCGCCACCGTGCCCGCCAACAAGACGGTGGGCGTGGTCGGACGCAACGGGACGGGCAAGACCACCCTGTTCAAGCTGATCCGCGGGGACTTCGCCCTCGATTCGGGCGAGATCGAGATCCCCCGCGGCTGGCGCATCGGCGGCGTCGCGCAGGAGGTCCCCGCGGGCCCCGACCCGCTGATCGAGATCGTGCTGCGCGCGGATGCCGAGCGCGCGGCGCTTCTGGCCGAGGCGGAGACGGCCGAGGACCCGCACCGGATCGCCGAGATCCAGCTGCGCCTCGCCGATATCGACGCGCATTCGGCCGAGGCGCGGGCGGCGGCGATCCTCTCGGGCCTCGGGTTCGACAGCGCCGCCCAGGCCCGCCCGGCGGCGGAATATTCGGGCGGCTGGCGGATGCGCGTGGCGCTGGCCGCGGTGCTCTTCTCCCGCCCCGACCTGCTGCTTCTCGATGAGCCGACGAACTATCTCGACCTCGAGGGCGCGGTGTGGCTGGAGACGTTCCTCGCCTCCCGCCCCGCGACGACGCTGGTGATCTCCCACGACCGGGGGCTGCTGAACCGGGCCGTGGACGGGATCCTGCATCTCGAGAACAAGGATCTCACCTATTACGGCGTGCCCTATGACCGCTTCGTCGAGGAGCGCCGCGCCAAGATCGAGCAGACCAACGCCGCCGCCGCCAAGCGCCAGGCGGAACGCGCGCATATCCAGAGCTTCGTGGACCGGTTCCGCGCCAAGGCCAGCAAGGCGCGGCAGGCGCAGGCGCGGCTGAAGATGCTCGAGCGGATGCAGCCCATCGATTCGGTGGTGGAGACGGGCGTGGCGGGGTTCCGCTTCCCCAACCCCGCGCCGCTCTCGCCGCCGCTGATGGTCTTCGACAAGGCCGCGGTGGGCTATGACGGCGTGCCGATCCTGAAGAACCTGTCGCTGCGCATCGACCAGGAGGACCGGATCGCGCTCCTCGGCGCGAACGGGCAGGGCAAGTCGACGCTGTCGAAGCTGATCGCCGGGCGGCTCTCGGCCATGGACGGGGCGTTCAGGCACTCGGGCAAGATGAAGGTCGGCTATTTCGCGCAGCACCAGCTCGATGAGCTGGTGGCGGGCGAGACCCCGATCCAGCATTTTCAGCGCCTGTTCCCCGAGGACGCGCCGGCCAAGATCCGCTCGCGCCTCGCGCAGGCGGGGCTGGGCGAGGCGATCGCCGACATCAAGGTGTCCAGCCTTTCGGGCGGGCAGAAGGCGCGGCTGTGCATGGCGATCTGCGCCGCGGGGGCGCCCCATGCGCTGGTGCTGGACGAGCCGACGAACCATCTCGACATCGAATCGCGCGATGCGCTGGCGCAGGCGCTGGCGGCCTATGAGGGGGCGGTGATCCTCGTCTCCCACGACCCGCACCTGGTGGAATCGGTGGCCGACCGGCTGTGGCTGGTGGAAGACGGCGGGGTCTCGGATTTCGACGGCGACATGGAGGATTACCGCAAGCTGCTGCTGTCGCGTCGCGGCGGCGGCGGGCGGGCGGCCGAGGCGCGCGTGGATGGCGCCGCCGCGGGGGCGCAGGGGCCGGGCAAGGCCGCCGCGCGGCGCTCGGCCGCCGAGACGCGCAAGGCGCTGGCGGGGCTGAAGGCCGAGGTCGACAAATGCGAGGCCCGCGTCTCCAAGCTCATGGAAATGCAGGAGAAGATCGACGAACGCCTCGCCGATCCGGCGCTGTACGAATCCGGCGACGGCGCGAAGATCGAGGCGCTCCAGGCCAAGCGCGGCGAGATCGTGGACGGGCTGGAACGGGCCGAGTCGCTGTGGATGGACGCGCAGGAGCGGCTGGAAGCGGCGGAGGCCGAGCGCGCCGCGGGCTGAGCCCGAAGCGGCGGCCCGGAAGGCGCCGGCGGGGCAGGGGCTTGGCCCCGGAATCTGAGCCCTGGCGTGAAGGCCGGGCGACAAGACGGGGGCCGCGCGGCCCCCGTTTTTCTTCAGAACCCGCGGGGCGGCGGATTACGCAAGGCCCGCTTGCGCCTGCGCCGCGGAGGCGAAGCGGGCCGTGAACCCGCGTCCCCGCGCAATCATCCTTAACTTCAGAAACGGTTCAGAATTTCGGCGCAGGCAGGGGGCTCAGCATCCCTGGTCCCGGAGGTTCCGACCCATGCCCGAATTCGCCCGGCTGTCGCCTGCCGCCCCCGGCGCGCCCGCCGTCGCGGGGGGTATGATGCACGCCCGGGGGTCGAGCGCCCCTGCGCCGCGCCGCGCCGCCCGCCGCGGGTTGCGCGAGGGGTTCGACCCGGCGCGCTTCCGCCGCCTGCGCCCCTCGGACGCCGCGTCCGAGGTCGCCGCGCCCCTGCGCGGGGCCCTGCGCCGCGCCGCCCTGGCGCTGGCGCTGGCGCTGGTTCCGGGCGTCGCCAACGCCGCCTCCATGCCCGCGGACCCCCTGCGCGTCGACATCGATGCGCGCACCACCGGCGCCGACTCGGCCGTCAGCCTCGCCCTCGGGGCCGGGACCTGGACCATATCGCTGGCCGAGGGCGGGGCCTTCACCGCCTGGAACGCCTGGAACGGCGCGGTCGAGGGCTGCGACGCGGGCGGCGCGGGGTGCAGCAAGGGCTGGCTGACCGAATTCGCCTATGGCTCGGCCGGGCTGGGGACCGTGCGCGTCGGCTCGGGGCGCTACGCCGACGCGGGCCTCGCCGCCGCGGAGTTCGAGCCGCTGGTCTTCACCCTGCTGAGCGCCGAGACGGTCAGCTTCTGGAATGACGACTGGCTGAAATCCGACAATCTCGGGGGGCTGAGCCTCGAGGTCGAGGTGGCGATGCTGAGGCTCGAGGAAGACCGCACGCGCGAGGTGGCGGTGATCCCGGCGCCCGCCGCGCTGCCGCTGCTGGCCACCGGCGCCGCGGCGCTGGCCGCCCTCGCCGCCCGCCGCCGCGCCGCCGCCGCCTAGCCCTTCGCCAGCGGGTGCGCGGTCAGCACCAGGTCCTTCAGCCGCGCATCGAGGACATGGGCGTAGATCTCGGTCGTCGACAGGTCCGCATGGCCGAGCATCGCCTGGATCGCCCGCAGGTCCGCGCCGTTCGCCAGCAGGTGCGTGGCGAAGGCGTGGCGCAGCACGTGGGGCGAGACCTTGGCGGGCGAGATCCCCGCCTGGACCGAGAGCTCCTTCAGGATCTGCCAGAGCCGCGCGCGGGTCAGCCGCCCGCCCGCCCCGCGCGACGGGAACAGCCAGGGCGAGGGTTTCGCCCCCGCCTTCACCTTCGCCGCATCCCCGGCGTCGCGCGCCGCAAGCCAGGCCGCCAGCGCCGCGCGGGCGGGGGGCGAGAGGGGGACCATCCGCTCCTTGTCCCCCTTGCCGCGCACCAGGATCATCCGCGGATCGCCCCTTGCGGCGGAGACCGGCAGGTCCACCAGCTCGGACGCGCGCAGCCCCCCGGCATAGAGCAGCTGCACCAGGCAGAACCGGCGCAGCGCCGTGGGTTTCGCCTCCGGACCCGGCTCGGCGGCGGCCAGGAGGCGGCTCACCTCCTCCTCGGTCAGCGCTTTCGGCAGGCCCCGCTTCGGGGCCGGGCCGGTCAGCCGCTGCGCCGGGTCGTCGCCGCGCCAGCCCTCGGACATCTGGAAGGCGAAGAAGCCGCGGATCGAGGACAGCCGCCGCGCGCGGGTGGCGCGGCTCAGCCCCGCGGCTTCCAGCGCGGCGAGATAGCCCTCGATATCGGCGCGGTCCGCGTCGTGGAAATCGCGCCCGACATGGGCGGCGAAATCCTCGAGGTCGCGGCGATAGGCGGCCAGCGTGTTCGCCGCCGCACCCCGTTCGGCCGCCATGGCGTCAAGGAAGCCGTCGATGCGCGCGGCCCCGGACATGGCCCGGCCTCAGTCCGCGGTCGGGTCGGGGGCCACCACCTCGACCTCGGCCGTGGGGGGCGGAAGATCGGCGACGGCGGCGAAGATCGCCAGCGCCGCAAGGCCAAGAATCACGAGATAGAACAAGTATTTGAGCACGCGGCCCATGGGTGGAGCTCCTCGGCTTTCCGTGGCTCTGGCGCGCCGGGGCCGGGGGGCGGCCGCGGCGTCGCGGGACAGGGGCGCACCCTATCCGCCATGGCGCCGCGCCGCAACGCGGCAGGGCGGCCCGCGCCGCCCGCCCCCCCCGGGCGCCGGATCGCTTCGACGTCGGGTGGGGCGCCTCGCCGATTGCAGCCGCGCGCGCGAGGCCGTAAACCCGTTCCGCCCGGCGGGCGCAGGCCACGCGGCCGCGCCGCGCAGACCAGGAGGGGGGAGGGCGCGCCATGACCAGCGAACAGGCCCCCGGGGCCGCGCAAGAGACCGCCGCCGAGGCCGCCGCCGCCGCGGCCGGGGACGCCGATCCGGCCCCGATCCCGCGCCGCCGCCTGCTGCGCCCCGTGGTCCTCGTCGGGCTGATGGGCTGCGGCAAGAGCTCGGTCGGACGGCGCCTGGCCGATGCGCTCGGCGCCCCCTTCGTCGACAGCGACGACGAGGTCGAGGCCGCCGCCGCCATGACCATCCCCGAGATCTTCGAGAGCATGGGCGAGCCCGCCTTCCGCGAGGGCGAGCGCCGCGTCATCGCCCGGCTGATCGAGGCCGGCCCGCGCGTCATCGCCACCGGCGGCGGCGCCTTCATGAACGACCTGACCCGCGCCCTGGTGAAGGAGCGCGCGGCCTCGGTCTGGCTGCGGGCCGAGCTCGACACCCTGGTCGAGCGCACCTCGCGCCGCGCCAACCGCCCGCTGCTGTCCCGCGGCGACCCGCGCGAGATCCTGGCCGAGCTGATGCGCGTGCGCTACCCGGTCTACGCCGAGGCGGATGTCTGCGTCGAAAGCCGCCCCAATGACCGCCACGAGGAAGTCGCCGCCCGCATCATCGCCGGGCTCGACGCCCATGGCGGCTGCCTTGCGCCGCCGGAGTGACCGCGCCCCGGCGCGCCCCTGATCCCGAGGATGTCCCCATGACCGCCCCCCTTCGCGCCCGCGTCCACGTGCCCCTCGGGGACCGCGCCTATGATGTCGAGATCGGCGAGGGGCTGCTGGCCGAGGCCGGCGCCCTGGTCGCGCCGATGCTGCCGCGCCCGGCGGTCTCGATCGTCACCGACGAACACGTGGCCCAGCACCTGCCCAGGCTGCAGGCGGGGCTTTCGGCCGCCGGGATCGCCTCCGAGGCGCTGGTGCTGCCGGCGGGCGAAGCGACCAAGAACTGGGCCGACCTTGGCTGCACCGTCGAATGGCTGCTGGACCGCAAGGTCGAGCGCGACGACCTCGTGATCGCCTTCGGCGGCGGCGTGATCGGCGACCTCGTGGGCTTCGCCGCCGCCATCCTGCGCCGCGGCGTCGGCTTCGTGCAGATCCCCACCTCGCTCTTGGCGCAGGTCGACAGCTCGGTCGGCGGCAAGACCGGGGTGAACGCGCCCCAGGGCAAGAACCTGGTCGGCGCCTTCCACCAGCCCAAGCTGGTGCTGGCCGATCTCGACGTGCTCGACGCGCTGCCCGAACGCCAGCTGATCTCGGGCTATGGCGAGGTGGTCAAATACGGGCTGCTCGGCGACGCCGCCTTCTTCGAATGGCTCGAGGCGAACGGCCCCGCGCTGAAAGCCGGGGACCGGGCCGCGCGCCTTCATGCCGTGCGCCGCAGCGTCGAGATGAAGGCCGAGATCGTCGCCCGTGACGAGACCGAGAAAGGGGACCGCGCGCTCCTCAACCTCGGGCATACCTTCGGCCACGCGCTGGAGGCTGCTACCGGCTATTCCGACCGGCTGGCGCATGGCGAGGGAGTGGCGATCGGCTGCCAGCTCGCCTTCGACGTCTCGGCCCGGCTGGGCCTGTGCAGCCAGGAGGCCCCCAGCCGCGTCGCCGCGCACCTCGCGTCCATGGGCATGAAGGGGGCGCTGCGCGACATCCCGGGCGCGTTGCCGGATGCCGATGGTCTGATCGAGCTGATGCGCCAGGACAAGAAGGTGAAGGCGGGGCAGATCACCTTCATCCTCGCCCGCGCCATCGGCGAGGCCTTCGTGACCCGTGACGCCGACCTGTCGGTGGTCCGCCAGGCGCTGGCAGAGGGGCTGGCGGCGCGCTGAGGCCCGCCGCGGGCCCGGGTGCGGATCCGGCGCCGTTCGAATCGATTCGCGGTGGACTGTTTCGCAGCCCCGGGGCGTCCCCGGCGGCGCCCCGGGGGTCTTTATTGCGCGCGATCAACCGCTTGCAGGCATCGCTTGAGGCGGGGGGCCGCCGGTTCGCGTTCCGGTGGAAATGACCGGCGGATTCAGGTAACGTTCATCTCAAGCGCCGACCGTGCGGCGCATCGGTTTTCAGTTCGTCGAGCCTTCGGGTCCCCGCCATCCCGCGCCCTTCGGCGTGGGCGCCCGGGGCCGGGGACCCGATTTTTCGGGAGCGTTCCACATGCCCGCGTCGCTTTTCCGCCGCCGCCTGTCCGCCTGTTTCGTCGCGCTGTCCATCGGCCTCGGGGTCGGGGGGGCCGCCACCGGCCTCTCGGCGACCGCGGCCGCGGCGGCCTCCTGCACCACCGGCGTCAGCTACACGCCGACCAAGGGCAAGAACCGGGGCGTTCCCCAGTATTCGAACACGGCCGCGGGAACCCATGTCGACATCTACTCCGACGCGGGGCTGACGCTCGAAGACGGCAGCCCGCTCTGCGAGGTTTACCTCAGCGACGGCAATATCGGCGACACCGAGACCGACCTGAACGCGCCGGACGCCTTCGGCGGGTCCCTGGTCGACACCGACTGGGTGTTCCTGACCAAGTACCAGGTGGCCGGCGGCATCACCACGGACCGCGACGGCGACGCCGGGATCGACGGCGACAGCGCCTTCGCCGGGCCGGGGGGCGGCAACTGGTCGGACCAGATCGTGGTGCAGGACTATCTCGACACGCCCGACCCCGAGGCGGACGGCACGGCGGGCTATTTCCGCATCTCGGAAGCGGCGCGGCTGGTCCATGACAACATCGTGCTGCTGATGAAGGCGCAGGACTATTTCTACATGTACCTGGTGACCGACATCCCCAGCCTGCCGGAATACGTCTATTACACCACGCCCTTCGACGGGGGTGAGATCTCGCACATCTCGTTCTATGGCAGCGCCAACCTGTCGGTGATCACCGACGTGCCGGACCCGGCCGCCGCGCCGCTGCTGCTCTCGGGCCTCGGGGGGCTGGCGCTGCTGCGCCGCCGCCGCCGCAAGGGCTGACACGGACTGACCCGGTCCGCGGGACGAAAGAAGGGCGCGCCCCGGGCCGGGGCGCGCCCTTGTTGCGTTCGGCGGCGGCGGGCGCTTCAGCCCGAACAGCTCGCCCCGCCCAGCACGCAGAACGTGGCGCAATGGGGGTGGTTGAGCTTCACCGGCCGCGACGCCTCGGCCAGCGTGGCGCCGAGGTCGAATTCCGGCGCATAGGGCAGCAGCGTGCAGGCGGCGACCGTGGGCGTCGCGGCGCCCTTGCGCTTCACCACCATCCGCGCGCTGGCGCACATCACGCTGTCGGGGGACTTGTCCAGGATGCCCCAGCAGCTCTCGGTGATCTCGGGCGGATCGCCGGCCTCGTCCATCTCGGGGAACAGCACCAGCGCCGAGGGGTCGGCGGCGTCGATGGCGAAGCCCTCGGCCTCGAACAGCGCGGCATAGCCCCGGCGCGCGTCCTCGAGCGACTCGCCCCAGATGGTGCGGCCCGCGACGGCCATCCTGGCGCCCATGTCCCGCAGCGCGCGCATCCCGACCAGCGAGGCCTCGAAGGCGCCCGCCCCGCGTTCCTCGTCATGGTGGAACGGCGCGTGGTGGTCGAGGCTGACGCGCAGGGTCAGCCGGTCGCCGTAGCGGGTCACCAGGTCCGCGAGCCCCGCCAGCACCCGCGGGCGCATCATCGGGCGCATGGCGTTGGTCAGGACCAGGACCGCGTAGCCCCGGGCCAGCGCGGTCTCCAGCATCGCGATCATCTCGGGGTTCATGAACGGCTCGCCGCCGGTGAAGCCGATCTCGCGCAGCGGGGCGCCCATGGCTTCGGCCTCGTCGAGATAGGCGGCGGTTTCGGCGGCGCTCAGGTAGACCAGCCGGTCATTGGTGGGCGAGCTTTCGATATAGCAGCGCGTGCACTCGATATTGCAGAGCGTGCCGGTGTTGAACCACAGCGTCTCCAGCCCGGTCAGCGCCACCTCGGCCCGGACCTCGCCGCCCGCGGTGATTTCGGGGTCGGAGAACTTGGCGGCGGGCGGCGGGGTCTGGATGTTCATCGGGTCGGGCTCCGTCGGAAGGCTGGGGCGGAAGGCTGGGCGAAAGGCTGGGGCGAAAGGCTCGGGCGGATGGCTGGACGATCCCGTTGTCGCGGGGGGCGGGGCCCGGGTCAATGCGCAGGGCGGGCCGCGCACGGGGACGTCATCGGGCGCGAGGGGGGGCGGGGCGCGGGGGGTGCGGAAATCTTTGCGCTTTTGCTGCGCGACACCGCTTGACGCCCCCCGCGCGGCGTCGTATCTCCAGCCCCGGACGCGGGTGTAGTTCAGTGGTAGAACGTCAGCTTCCCAAGCTGAATGTCGTCGGTTCGATCCCGATCACCCGCTCCACTTTTCCCCTCATTTTCGCATTTGCGCCGCCCCATGGGCGGGGTCCCGCCCGCGCGAGGCTTGCGAAATGGTGAACTCCATGTGAATGTGCGCGTCTTCTGGGGAAATAGGGGACGCTTTTCATGACCCGCATCGCATCTTTCATCGCCGCCGCCGCGCTGGCGTTCGGCGCAGCATCGGCCTCCGCGGCGCCGCTCACCCTCTCCGGCATGGGGATGGAGAAGACCTGGTTCGACACCGAGGCCGCGGCGGCCGAGATGCCCGACTTCGTCTGGGGCTCGGCCGACACCGCCGGGGCGGACCGGATCGGCATGTGGGTCGAGTTCGACGACGGCACGACCGGGTCGCTGGTGATCTCGGGCGTCGCGCCCTACTGGAACACCAACGGCGGGACCTTCCCGGTGGTGTTCGAGGTCGCGACGGGTCTGTTCTCGGGCTATGGGGGCCTGCACTACCTCTACAACACCGCCGCGACCACCAGCTTCCCGCAGGCGCTGGCCATCGCCTTCAACGTCAACCCGACCACGCCGTTCGGCAACAATCTCGAGCTCGACTACAACAACAACAGCGTGAATTCGCAGTTCCGGGTGTCGACCGCCGGGTGGACGTCGGTGGAGATCGCCACCTACAGCTCGACCGCCGAGGCGCTGAGCGACGTGCCGCTGCCCGCCGCCGCGCCGCTGCTGGCGCTGGGGCTCGGGGGGCTGGTCGCCCTGCGCCGCCGCCGGGGCTGAGGCCCGCGCCGCGCCGCAAGGCGGGCGCGACGCGAGACATGCGAAAGGCCGCGCGGGGCGTCGCGCGGCCTTTTCTGCATTCCGGCGGGGATGCCGACTGCTTTTCGGGGGGGCGGGCCTCCCGGCCCGGCCCGGCCCGGCGCCTGCGTCGCCGCGATGCGCGCCGCCGGGTCGCGCAGGCCCCGCGCCCCCTCCCCGCGCCCGGTCAGACCAGCCCTTCATCCTTGGCGATCATCGCCGCCTGGGTGCGGTTGCGCGCCCCGAGCTTGCGGCAGGCGGTCTTGACGTGAAGCTTCACCGTCACCTCCTGCAGGTCGAGATCGCGCGCGATCTCCTTGTTCGACTGGCCGGCGCAGATTCCCTCCAGCACCTGCCGCTCCCGCTCCGTCAGTTTGGCGGCGAGGGGGCTGGCGGCTTGCTCGGGCTCTTTCTCCGTCATGAACTGCACGGGGGCGAACTGCTCGCCCATCGCCATGAAGCGGATGGCGGAGACGAGGGAGCGCGAGGCCATGGTCTTGGGCAGGAAGCCCGCGGCGCCCGCCGCCAGCGCCTCCTCGGCCACGCTGCGCGTGGCGGTGCCGGACATCAGCGCCACGGGCTTGCCGTCATTGAGCCGGATCGCGTCGGCGAGCCCGTCGAGCCCGCGCATCCCCGGCATGGTCCAGTCCAGCAGCACCAGGTCGAACGGCCCGGCGGCGTCGATCCGCGCCTGGGCGCCGTCGAAATCCTCGGCATGGTCGACCTCGAGGTCCGGCTCCTTCTCGATCAGGGAGCCGAGCGCCTCCCGCACCAGGTCGTGATCATCCGCGATCAGGATCTTCATCCCTCAGGTCCCTTTTTCACCCATCCGCGCAGGAGGATGGCGCAAAGGGCTTAACAGCGGGACAACGCGGACCCCGGGCGATGCGGAGGGCGCGCGGGGCGCCCCCCGCGGGGGCCGCCGGGGCGTGCAAGGGGGGGCGGGCGCCCCTTCAGGCGGCGGGCGCGGCGCGGCGCCCGGCGGCGAGGTCCCCCGCCACCTCGGCCAGCCGGGTCAGCGCCGTGTGCAGCTGGTCGTCCGGCAGGGTCAGCGTCGCGCGCACATGGCCCGCGGCGGCCTCGCCGAAGCTCTCGCCCGGCATCACCGCGATGCGCTCCTCCTCGATCATCAGCCGCGCGAAGTCCCGGCCCGAGAGGCCGGTGGGCCGGATGTCGATCATCAGGTACATCGCCCCGTCCGAGGCCCCCGCCCGCGCCGCCTGCGCCCCGGCCAGCGCGCGGCGGGCGATCTCGTGCCGCCGCGCGAAGGTCCCGCAGATCCGCGCCTCGATATCCGGGCGGCCAAGCGCGAACTCGGCCGCGTCCATCACGAAGCCGGGCTGGCCGTAAGCGACGTTGAGCGCGAGGTCCGTCATCAGCTTGATCAGCCCCTCGGGCCCCGCGGCCCAGCCGCAGCGGAAGCCGCACATGGCGTAGCTTTTCGACATCGACCCGACCACCACCGTGCGCTCGGCCATGCCGGGCAGGGCGGCGGGCGAGCGGTGCGGGCGGGCGAAGGACATGCCGTCATAGACCTCGTCCGAGATCAGCCACAGGTCGCGGCGGATGCAGATCTCGGCGATCATCTCCAGCGTCTCGCCCGAGTAGATCGCGCCGGTGGGGTTGTTGGGGGTGTTGACCAGCAGCGCCTTCGCGCCGTCGCAGGCCGCGTCGAGCGTGGCGAAATCGGGCTGGAACCCGTTCTCGGTCCGGGCGCGGGCGATGCGCGGCACGCCGCCCGCGGTGCGGATCGTGCCGGGATAGACGGTGTAATAGGGGTCGATCACCACCGCCGCGTCGCCGGGATCGAGCATGGCGTTGAGCGCGTAGAACAGCGCCCCCTGGCCGCCGCCGGTGACGACGATGTTGGACGGGCCGACGGGAACGCCCTGGCGCGCGCTCACCCGCTCGGCCAGCGCGCGGCGCAGGCCCGGGGTGCCGGCGAGGCCCGCATAGCCGGTGTGCCCGCCCCGGGCCGAGGCGTCCATGGCGGCCAGGATCTCGGGCGGGGTCGGCTCGTCATGCTCGCCCACGCACAGGTTCAGCGGCGGGTCCCCCGCGGCGGCGAGCTGGCGGGCGCGGTGCAGGATCTCCCACCCGTCGCCGCCGCCGGAGAGGATGTAGCGGATCTGCTGGGACGGGACGGGCATGGCGGACTCCTGGAACGGCGGCGCGGCGCGGGCGGGCACGGGGGGAAAGCGCGACGCGAGTCGCGCCTGCAGAGTGCGCGCGACCCGAGGCCGGGCGCAAGGCGCCGCGGCGCGCGGCCGGCGCCGTCCGGCGCGGCGTGGGGCGGCGCCCGCCCGGGCCCGCTCCCGGGCGGCGGATGGCTAAAAAACACCTGACATTCATCCGGAGTTTGGTATTTTACCTTGCGTAAATTATTTTGGTGCGGCTGCGTGTGTGCCGCGAAATTTCAAATGGGGGGCTCCATGACCTTCAAACACTCCGTCGCGGCCGCCGCGGCGCTCACCCTCGCCGCGGGCGCGGCCAACGCCGCGGCGATCATCGACAACGGCACCGTGCAGCTGGGCGTCGATGATTTCGGCCAGCTGAACATCTCCGGCGGCGTCGCCTCGCCGGTCGAAGGGACCACCTCCGTCGGCCTGCGCCACCTGGCGACGGGCAACGAATCGACCTCGCATGGCTGCCTGTGCGAAGGCTGGGGCGTCGGCATCGCCGACACCGGCGCGTCGGGTTCGGCCAACAACGACTTCGGCGTCTCGAACCTGGTGCTGGACAGCTTCGTCTCGACGGCCTCCACCGCGACCTCGACCACCTCGCTGGCCAGCGGCGAGCTGCAGATCGTGCATGAGTTCGCGCCCGCGGCCGAGACGCCGAACCTCTACCGCGTGTCGGTGTCGATCACCAACACCTCTGGCGTCGCGATCAACGACCTGCGCTACACCCGCACCTTCGACTGGGACATCGAGCCCGACACGTTCGATGAATTCGTGTCCCATTTCGGGACCGCGGCGGCGTCGACCGTGCTGCTCGCCGTCGACAACGGCTTCGTCGATTCCGACCCGTTCGCCTTCCGCAGCGAGCAGGTGCTCGGCGGCACCGGCGATTTCGTCGATCTCGGCCCGGATGACCACGGCTCGAACTTCGATTTTGGCTTCGGCGCCCTCGGCGTGGACGAGACCTTCACCTTCGACATCTTCTACGGCGCCGCGGCGACCGAGGCCGATGCCGACGCGGCCCTCGCCGCGGTGGCGGCCGAGGTGGCCTCCTACGGCCAGGGCTCCTCGGATGCGGCAGGTGAGACCTTCATCTTCGCCTTCGCCGATGTCGGCGGCGAGGTGATCATCCCGCAGCCGCCGTCGGACGTGCCGCTGCCCGCGGGCGCGGCGCTGATGCTGACCGGCCTCGCGGCCCTCGGCGCCGCGCGCCGGCGCAAGGGCTGACGCGGACGGGGGGCGCGCGGCGGACCGGCCGCGCGCCCCCCGGCTTCGGGGATCATTCCATGACCAGCCTTCTTCGTCCCGCCCGCGCGGCCGCGCTGCTCGCCGCCGTGGCGGGCGTTCTCGTCTGCGCCCCCGACCGTCCCGCCGCCGCGCAGGGCGCGGGGGCGTCCCTGTTCAACAAGTCGGGCGAGGCCCAGCGCCGGCAGACCCCGGCCGAGGTCGCCGAGCGCGCCGGCTGGCGGCGGATGTGCGCGGCCGAGACCTGCAGCGTCGAGGCCGAGTACCGGGACGCGCTGCAGCGCCGCCTCGCGGGGACCGTCGCCTTCACCCGCACCCGGCAGGGGGGCGTGCGCCCGCCCTGGGTGCGCGCCACGGTCCGCACGCCGCTCGGCATCGCGGTCGAGCCGGGGGTGCGGGTGCTGATCGACGGCCAGGCCGAGATCCTGCCGATCAAGACCTGCTTTCCCGACGGCTGCATCGCCGCGGCGGACATCTCGCGCGCCGGGATCGCCGCGCTGCGCGCGGTCCGCAAGGTCGAGGTCCACGTCATCGCCTTCGGCGACGGGACGACGGTGAGCATGGAGATCCCGGCCGACGGCGTCGGGCCGCTGTTCTTCGAGCGCAGCCCCGACTAGGCGCGGGGCGCGCCGCGAAAGCGAAACCCCGCCCGGGACGCGCCCGGGCGGGGTTTTTCGCGGGTCGGGCGGGGGCGAGAGGGGCCGCAGGGCGGCGCCCGTCACTCCTCCAGCCGCTTGACCCGCAGCTTGGTGATCTGGTTGCGCTTGCGCTCCAGCACCTCGAAGCGGAAGCCGTGGAAGCTGAAGATCTGCCCGGCGCTGGGGATCGCCTGCGCCTCGTGGATCACCAGGCCCGCCAGCGTGTTCGCCTCCTCGTCCGGCAGCGACCAGTCGCAGGCGCGGTTGAGGTCGCGGATCGTCATCCAGCCGTCCGCCGAGACGCTGCCGTCGCTCTCGCGCTCCATCCCCTCGACCTGGGCGTCGTGCTCGTCCGCGATGTCGCCGACGATCTCCTCGAGGATGTCCTCGAGCGTCAGCAGGCCCTGCAGGTCGCCATATTCGTCCACCACCAGCGCGAAGTGGGAGCGGCGCTGCAGGAAGGCGCGCATCTGGTCGTCAAGCGATGTGGTGTCGGGCACGAACCACGGCTCCATCGCGATCTCGGCGACGCTCAGGTGGTCGATCCCCTCCCAGCCCTCGGTCTCGTTGACCTTCTGCACGGCGCGCAGCAGGTCCTTGGCGTGCAGGACCCCGACGATGTTCTCGGGCTCGTCCTTCCAGACCGGGATGCGCGTGTAGGTGGAGGCGAGGCAGAAGGCGAGGATCTCGCGCGGGGGGAGGTCCACGTCGACGCTCTCGATCACGGACCGGTGGGCCATCACCTCGGACACCTCGCGGTGGCGCAGGTCGAGCGCGGCGAGGAGCCGGTCGCGGTCGTCCTTCTCCACCGCGCCTTCCGAGTGATGCAGGTCGATCGCGCCCTTGATCTCCTCGTGCGCCAGCACGCGCGCGTCGGGGTCGGCCTTGACGCCGACGGCGCGCAAGAGCAGGCGCACGAAGGCGCCGACGGCGGCGACCACGGGGGCGAGGACCCTGACCACCAGGCTGATGGGGCGGGCGACGCGGGTGGCGGCGGCCTCGGGCGTGGTGATGGCATAGGTCTTGGGCGTGACCTCGGCGAAGACCAGCACGAGGACGGTCATCACCAGCGTGGCCAGCGCCACGCCGGATTCGCCGAACAGGGCCGTGAACAGCGACGTCGCCAGCGAGGCGGCGAGGATGTTGACGAGGTTGTTGCCCAGCAGGATGGCGCCGATCAGGCGCTCGCCATCCTCGGTCAGGCGCAGCGCGGTGGCGGCGCGTTCGTCCCCCTTGTCGGCGAGCCCGTGCAGCTTGGCGCGCGAGGAGGCGGTGAGCGCGGTCTCGGATCCCGAGAAGAAGGCGGAGAGCATCAGCAGCAGCAGGATCGCGCCCCCGGTCCAGAACACCGTGGCGTCGAGGGCGGCGGTGGCGGCGGTGGCGGCGTCGTCGGGGGTCATTGGGCGGTGGCTCCGTGGGCGGCGCGTGTCGTATGAGAGGGTGTTATGGGGTCCCGCGCCCGCCCGGGCAATGGGGCGAAGCCGCGCCGGGGGCGCGCGGGGCGCATGTTTCCGCTGGTGACATTGCGGCCCGGCGCCCGTCGCGGCGGGCGCGGCGCCGTCCGGCGGCGGTGTTCGGCGGTGTCCGGCGGCGGCTTGCAGGGCGGCTTGCAGGGTGTCGGGCAGGGCGTCGGGGCGATGGCGGGCCATTGACGGGGCCATTGACGGGGCAGGTGACGGCGGTGGATGTCTCCTTTGGAAACATCCCGCGCCGCAAGGGATTGGAACAGGGGAGGCCGCAGATGCAGGTGAAGGATCGCATCGCCGACTGGGGCGAGATCTCCGGCCCGCTGCTGATCTTCGGCGGCGCCCATTCCAACCGCCACGCGCTCGACGCGCTGATCGCGCTCGCGCGCGCCGAGGGCATCCCGCCCGCGCGCGTCATCTTCACCGGCGATGCGCTGGCCTATTGCGCCCACCCGCGGGACACGCTGGCGCGGCTGCGCGACTGGGGCCCGCGGATGATCGCCGGGAACATGGAGCGGAGCCTGGCCGAGGGCGCGCTCGATTGCGGCTGCAATTTCGAGGACGGGACGGCCTGCGACCTGATGGCCGCGCGCTGGCACGCCCACTGCACCGCGGCGATGGACGAGGGCGCGCGCGCCTTCCTCGGGGCCCTGCCGGACCGC
Source organism: Rhodovulum sp. DZ06 (assembly GCF_050586345.1). Lineage (NCBI taxonomy): Bacteria > Pseudomonadati > Pseudomonadota > Alphaproteobacteria > Rhodobacterales > Paracoccaceae > Rhodovulum > Rhodovulum sp. DZ06. The sequence goes on along the minus strand of NZ_JBOCEF010000016.1, from coordinate 40,963 downwards.
GCCGTCTTCACCCATGCCGGGCAGCGGGTCGCGGTGATCCACGGCGCGGCGCGGCAGGTGAACGGCTGGATCTGGCCCAACGCGAAGGCGGTGGAACTGCTGGCCGAGTTCAAGGCGCTGGAAACGGACACGGGCGGCCCGGTGGACCGGGTGCTGGCGGGGCATTGCGGGATCGCCCATGACCGGCGCATCACCCCGCGGCGGGAGCTTCGGTGGCTCAACGCCGGGGCCATCGGCCTGCCGCCCCATGACGGCGATCCGCGCACGCAATATGCGCGGATCGATGCGGCGGGGCGCATCACCCTCCACCGCCTGTCCTATGACCATGACGCCGCCGCGCGGGACATGGAGGCGGCGGGCCTCCCGCAGGGCTATGCCGACGCGCTGCGCTCGGGCTGGTGGCCGTCCGAGGACACGCTGCCCCCGGCCTTCCGCCGCCTGCCGGGCGAGGGCGCGGCCTGACCCCCCTCGCGCGCCCGCCCGCCGCTTTCCGCTTGCCCTCGCCGCCCCCATCGGGCACAACCCCGGCCCATGACGAACATGATCGCCATCTCCGGGATCTGCATTATCCGCTGACATACCGTCGCGGCGTCGTCTCCTCATGCCCAAAGCACAGACCTGAGAGACCCGCCGCGGGGGCGCCCGCCATTCGGGGACTCTCCACATGACCGACCATCCCATCTCGCTGCGCAACTCGCTGACCGGAACGAAGGCCGCCTTCATTCCGCTCGACTGGCAGGACGGCTCGGGCATTCCCGAGGGCGAGCGCATGGTGCGCATGTATGTCTGCGGGCCGACCGTCTATGACCGCGCCCATATCGGCAATGCGCGGCCCGCGGTGGCCTTCGACGTGCTCTACCGCCTGCTGCGCCATGTCTATGGCGAGAGCCACGTCAAATACGTGCGCAACATCACCGACGTGGACGACAAGATCATGGCCCGCGCCGAGGAGCGCGGCGTCCCGATCGAGGAGATCACCGCCGAGACCTGCGCCTGGTACCAGGAGGACATGGCCGCCGTCGGCAACCTTCCCCCCGACGCCCAGCCGCGGGCCACGGAATACATCGCGCAGATGCAGGCGATGATCGAGCGCCTCATCGCCTCGGGCCACGCCTATGCCGCCGAGGGGCACGTGCTGTTCTCGGTCGACAGCTATGGCGATTACGGCAAGCTCTCGGGTCGTTCGGTCGAGGACATGATCGCCGGCGCCCGCGTGGAAGTGGCGCCCTACAAGAAGAACCCGATGGACTTCGTGCTGTGGAAGCCCTCCGCCCCCGAGCAGCAGGGCTGGGACAGCCCCTGGGGCCGCGGGCGTCCGGGCTGGCATATCGAGTGCTCGGCCATGTCCGAGGACGCGCTGGGGGCGGATTTCGACATCCATGGCGGCGGCTCGGACCTGATGTTCCCACACCACGAGAACGAGATCGCCCAGAGCTGCTGCGCCACCCCCGGCAGCGGCTTCGCCCGGGTGTGGCTGCATAACGGCATGATCCGCATCGGCGGGCAGAAGATGTCCAAGTCGCTCGGCAATTTCACCACCGTCTACGACCTGCGCGAGCATGTGCCGGGCGAGGTGATCCGCCTCGCGCTGCTCTCGACCCAGTACCGGGGCGAGCTCGACTGGACCGACCGCCTGGCCGAGGATTGCGAGAAGGCGCTGCGCCGCTGGCGCAAGGTGACCGAGGGCGCGACCCCCGGAACCCCCGACCCGGCGGTGATCGCCGCGCTGGCCGATGACCTGAACACCCCCAAGGCCATCGCCGAGCTTCACCGCCTCGCGGGCGAAGGCGACGCGCCGACGCTGCTGGCCTCGGCCAACCTCATGGGCCTGCTGACGCCGGAGCTCGGCGGCTGGGAGAAGGCCCCCGAGGCGGAAGGGGGCGACGCGGCCCGCATCCAGGCGCTTCTGGATGAGCGCGCGGCGGCCAAGAAGGCCAAGGACTTCGCCCGCGCCGACGCGATCCGCGACGGCCTCGCCGCCGCGGGCGTCGAGGTCAAGGACACGGCGCAGGGCGCCGAATTCACTCTCTCCGCGTCCTTCGACGCGGCCAAGCTGGAGGGGCTGTGATGTCCCGCGAACGCCTCTTCCTGTTCGACACCACCCTGCGCGACGGTCAGCAGACCGCGGGGGTCGATTTCTCCGCCGATGACAAGACCCGCATCGCGAAGGCGCTCGACGATCTCGGCATCGATTACGTGGAAGGCGGCTGGCCGGGGGCGAACCCGACGGACAGCGACTTCTTCGACAACGCGCCGACCCTCTCCCGCGCCACCTTCACCGCCTTCGGCATGACCAAGCGCGTCGGGCGCTCGGCGGCGAATGACGAGGTGCTGGCGGGGGTCATCAACGCGAACACGCCCGCGGTGTGCCTTGTCGGCAAGACCCATGACTTCCACGTGCGCACCGCGCTGGGCGTGGAGCTGGAGGAGAACGTCGCCGCCATCGCCGACAGCATCTCCCACCTCAAGGGCCTCGGGCGCGAGCCGCTGTTCGACGCGGAACACTTCTTCGACGGCTACAAGGCGAACCGGGGCTACGCGCTTTCCTGCCTCGAGGCCGCGCTGGAAGGCGGCGCGCGCTGGGTGGTGCTCTGCGACACCAATGGCGGCACGCTGCCCTCCGAGATCCACGAGATCGTCACCGACGTGCTGCGCGTGGTGCCCGGGGGCCAGCTCGGCATCCACTGCCATGACGACATGGGGCTGGCGGTGGCGGGCTCCCTCGCCGCGGTGGATGCAGGCGCGCGGCAGGTGCAGGGCACGCTCAACGGGCTGGGCGAGCGTTGCGGCAACGCCAACCTCGTCTCGCTGATCCCGACGCTGCTGCTGAAGGAACCCTACCGCTCGCGCTTCGAGACGGGGGTGGAGGAAGCCAACCTCGCGAAGCTGCTGAAGACTTCGCGGATGCTCGACGACATCCTCAACCGCACGCCCAACCGGCACGCGCCCTATGTCGGCGCGGCGGCCTTCACCCACAAGGCGGGGCTGCACGCCTCGGCCATCCTCAAGGACCCGACGACGTACGAGCACATCCCGCCGGAGGTGGTGGGCAATGAGCGCGTGGTGCCGATGTCCAACCAGGCGGGGCTGTCGAACCTGCGCGGGCGGCTTGCGGATATGGGCCTCGACGTCGATCCGAAGGACAAGCGCCTGCCGCGGATCCTCGAGAGCGTGAAGCAGCGCGAGGACGAGGGCTTCGCCTATGACGGCGCGCAGGCGAGCTTCGAGCTGCTCGCCCGCCGGGCGCTGGGCGTGCTGCCGACCTATTTCGAGATCGAGCGCTACCGCGTGATGGTGGAGCGGCGCACCAACGCCAAGGGCGAGCGGATCACCGTCTCCGAGGCTGTCGTCTCGGCCCGGGTGGATGGCGAGCGGCTGCTGTCGGTCTCGGAATCCCATGACCCCGACACCGGCCGCGACCAGGGCCCGGTCAACGCGCTGTCGCGCGCCGTGCAGCGGGACCTCGGGCGCTACCAGCCCTATGTCGACGACATGAAGCTGGTGGACTTCAAGGTGCGCATCACCGGCACCGGCACCGAGGCGAAGACCCGCGTGACCATCGACTTCATGGATGGCGAGCGGCGCCGCTGGACCACCGTCGGCGTGTCGGAAAACATCGTCGACGCGAGCTTCCAGGCGCTGCATGACGGCATCATCTGGAAGCTGGTCCGCGACGGGGCCGAGCCGGATCGCGACTGACGGGCCGGGACTGACGGGCCGGGACTGACGCCGCATCTGCGGGCAGGGGAGAGAGACCATGGACGACGCCGCCCTCTGGGACTGCTTCCTGCGGCTGCACTCGGGGCTGGGGCGGGAGGCGCCCGGCTCCGCCGCCGCCACCCTGCGCGCGCTGCAGATCGCCGCGCCGCCCGAGAACGCGCGGGTGCTGGAGCTCGGCTGCGGCCCCGGCGCGGCGGTCGAGGCGCTGCTGGGCGCGCGGGGCGACATCCACGTCACGGGGCTCGACCTGCACGCGCCCTACGTGGCCGAGGCGGCGAAGCGAGCCGAGGCGATGGGCGCCCGCACCCGCTTCACCGGCGTCGTGGCCGACATGTCCGCGCCGCCGCTCTCGGGCCCGTTCGAGACGATCTGGTGCGAGGGCGCGGCCTATGCCATCGGCGTCGAGGCCGCCCTGCGCGCCTGGGCGCCGCTGCTGGTCCCGGGCGGCTGCGTGGCGCTGTCGGAAGCCGTGTGGCTGACGGCGGAGCCCGACCCGCGCGCCCGCGCCGTCTTCGCCGAGTACCCGGGCATGGCCGACCTGGCCACCCTGCGCGCCCGCGTGGTCGCGGCGGGGTATGAGCCGGTCTCGGCCTTCGAGCTGGGGGCCGAGGAATGGGACAATTACTACCTGCCCCTCGCCGCCCGCTGCGACGCGCTGGAAGACGAGTTCTCGGCGACCGAGGAAGGGCGACACGTCCTTGACGTGACGCGCGAGGAGATCGCCGCCCGCGGCGCCGCCGGGCGCGATTACGGCTATGTCTTCATCGTGGCGAGGAAACCCTGATGGACCATCGCGCCGCCTGCGCCCGCCTGGTGGAAGAGGGCGACCCCGAGCGCTTCGCCGCCGCGCGGCTGGCGGGCGAGAGCGCGTGGAAACTTCACGCGCTCTACGCCTTCAACCTCGAGGTCGCGCGGATTCCGGGCGTGGTCTCGGAGCAGCTGCTGGGCGAGATCCGCCTGCAATGGTGGCGCGACGTGATCGAGGAGATCTATGCGGGCAAGGAGCCGCGCGCGCACGAGGTGGTCGCGCCGCTCTCGGGCGTGATCCGCGAGGCCGGGCTGCCGCGCGCGCCCTTCGATGCGCTGCTGGATGCGCGGGCGCAGGATGTGACCGGGCTCAAGCTCTCGGGCGGGGAGGCGCTGGACGGCTACCTCGCCGCGACCTCGGGCGGGCTGATGCAGCTGGCGGCGCTGGCGCTGGGCGGGGACCAGGCGACCGGGGACGTGGCGCGCGAGGTCGGGACGGCCACGGGGCTGGGGCGGATGATCCTTGCGCTGCCGGCGCTGGCCGATCGCGGCGCGCAGCCGGTCGAGGGGATGGATGCGGCGGCGCTGGTGCGCGGCCAGATGCCCGCGGCGCTGGCCGAGGGGCTGCGCGGGCAGGCGCAGGCGGCGCTGGCGCGGCTGGCGGCGGCGCGGGCGCGGCGGCCCGAGGTGGTTCCGGAGGCGCTCCCCGCGCTGCTGGCCGACTGGTGGGCCGAGCCGGCGTTGAAGGCGGCGGCGCGGCCGGGGTTCGACCTGTTCGGCGACGCGGCGCTGGAATCGGAGTTCCGCAAGCGCGGCCGCCTCGCCTGGCGGGCGGTGACGGGCCGGTACTGACCCGGGCCGCCGTGGCGCGCGTCGGGCGGGCCGGGGCCCGCCGGGCGACTCAGGCCTTCTGCAGCACGTAGACCTCGGCCTCGATCCCGGCGCCGGGCATGTGCGGGCCCTTTTCCTTGACCCGCAGCATCGCCCAGCCGGTATCCACCAGCTCCCGCACCCGGCCGGTATAGGACCCGTCCGCCAGCGCATGATCGTTGAGCGTGAACACCATGCAGCCGCCGCGCGGCAGAAGGGCGACGGCCTGGTCGATCAGCTCGGCGGGCGCATGGCCGGGGCTGAACACGCCGATCGCGGAGATGGCGGAATAGTCCCCTTTCTCCGCTTGAAGGGGGTTCTCAAGATCGCCCTGCATCAGGTTGCGATAAATGCCTTTTCGGCGCGCAACCTCGAGCATCTCGGAGGAGAAGTCGGTCCCGTCCACCACGCTGAACCCGGCCTCGATCAGCGCCGCGCCCGACAGGCCCGTGCCGCAGCCGAGGTCGAGCACCGGGGCGGATGTGTCGGTCATCACCCGGGCCAGCGCCTCGGCGCAGCGGGCGGGGGCGGCATAGCCGTTCTCCCGCATCTCGGCCTCGTAGCCCTCGGCCCAGTCGGCGTAGAGCTTGCGGGCATCCTCGGCGGTTTCGACGGCATAGGCGGCGGAAAGGCTGGTCTTCTCGGTCTGGTCGGTCATGGCGACACCTCCGCCCCGCATCTTAACGGGGCGGAGGATGGGGTCAAATCGCCCTCAGCCCCCGGCCTGGGCCAGCCAGGCGGACCAGTCTTCCTTGGCGCGGGCGGTGTAGCCCATGGCGCGCTCGCGCTTGCCGCGGCGACCCTTGCGGGCCTCGGCCAGCGGCGGGAACAGGCCGAAATTGACGTTCATCGGCTGGAAGGTGCTCGCCTCGGCGCCGCCGGTGATGTGGCTCAGCAGCGCGCCGATGGCGGTGGTGTTCGGGGGCAGGTCGATCTCGCGCCCCAGCCGCTCCGCCGCCGCGAGCCGCCCGGCCAGCAGGCCCATCGAGGCGCTTTCGACATAGCCTTCCACGCCCGTCACCTGGCCCGCGAAGCGCAGGCGCGGGTCGGCCTTCAGGCGCATCCGTCCGTCCAGCAGCCGCGGGGAATTCAGGAAAGTGTTGCGGTGGATGCCGCCGAGCCGGGCGAAGCGCGCCTCTTCCAGCCCGGGGATCATCCTGAACACCTCGGCTTGCGCGCCATACTTCATCTTGGTCTGGAAGCCGACGATGTTATACAGCGTTCCCAGTTGGTTATCCCGGCGAAGCTGAACCACTGCATGAGGTTTGACATCGGGCTGGTGCGGGTTGGTCAGCCCCACGGGTTTGAGCGGCCCGAAGCGCAGCGTCTCGCGCCCGCGCTCGGCCATCACCTCGATCGGAAGGCAGCCCTCGAAATAGGGGGTGTCCTTCTCCCAATCCTTGAACTCGGTCTTCTCCGCGCTCAGAAGCGCGTCGATGAACGCCTCGTAAGTCTCCTTGTCCATGGGACAATTGAGATAGGCGGTCCGCTCTTCCTCGGTCTCGCCCTTGTCATAGCGCGACTGGAACCAGGCCTTCGAGAGGTCGACCGAGTCCGCGTAGACGATGGGCGCGATGGCGTCGAAAAAGGCCAGCCCGTCCTCGCCGCCGAGCTTCAGCACCGCCTCGGCCAGCTCGACGGTGGTCAGCGGGCCGGTGGCGACGATCACGCTGTCCCACTCCGCCGGGGGGATGCCGGGAACCTCCTCGCGGCGGATCTCCACCAGCGGGTGGGCCTCGAGCTTGGCGGTCACCTCGGCGCTGAACGCCTCGCGGTCCACGGCCAGCGCGCCGCCGGCGGGGAGCGAGTGCTTGTCGCCGGTGGTCATGATCAGCCCGCCCGCCTGCCGCATCTCCCAATGCAGCAGGCCGACGGCGTTGGTCTCGTCATCGTCGGAGCGGAAGGAGTTCGAGCACACCAGCTCCGCCAGCCCGTCGGTCTGGTGGGCGTCGGTGCCGCGCAGGGGGCGCATCTCGTGCAGGATGACGGGGACGCCGAGCTGGGCGGCCTGCCAGGCGGCCTCGGAGCCGGCCATGCCGCCGCCGATCACGTGAATGGGTTCGATCTGGGTCATGCCGCGCGGCATAGCGCAGCGCGGGGCGATGGGGAAGGCCCCTCAGGTCTGGGGGGCGCGCAGAACGCCGTCCTCGGGGCGGGGGGCGCCCGGAAGCTCGGCCCCCGCGGGCAGGATCGGGGCGGCGGCGGCGGCGGCCCCGGCCGCGTCGGCCCCGGCGGGATCGGCGGCATAGAGGCGGATGGGCTGGGTCTTGCCGCGGGGCAGCCATTCCCCGAGGCTGCGCAGGCGGAAGCGCGGGTCCTTGGGGAGAAGATCGACCAGGCGGCCCGAGAGCAGCAGCTCCTCGCCGCGCGCCGAGCATTCCGATTGCAGGCGGCTGGCGGTGTTCACGGTGTCGCCGAGGAACACGATTTCCTTGCGCTGGTCGCCCATTTCGCCGGTCACCACCGGCCCGCAATGGAGCGCGGCGCGGAAGCGGGGGACATGGCCGAATTCGGCCGCGTACCAGTCGGCGCGGGCGGCGAGCGAGGCTTTCATGTCGAAGATGCAGGCGAGGCAGCGGCTGCGCGCCACGCCGCGCTTCACCGGCCAGGTCACGATGATCTCGTCGCCCACATAGCGATAGGTCTGGCCGCGGGCGGCGATCACCGGCTCCGCGAAATCGGCGAAGACGGCGGCGAGCAGGCGGTGGAATTCGAGGTCGCCGATGCGCTCGGCCAGCGCGGTGGAGCCCTCGATATCCGCGAAGAGGAACACCCGCTCCTCGCGCCGCGGGCGGTGATAGCGGCCGGTGAGCAGCGCGGGCAGGATGCCGGGGCCGAGCAGGCGGCTGATTTCGATCGACAGCGCCACGAACAGCGCGATGCCCATGGAGATCAGGAAGGACTGGGTGAAGACCGGGTTGGAGAAGGTCCAGTCCGGCATCGCGTCCGGGCCGCGCACGATCAGGGCGGGGACGCGCAGGCCCATGAAGATGCCCGCCGCGTAGATCGCCGCGCGGATGCTGACGAAGAGCGCGAAGGGAAGCGCCCGGATGCGCTGGAACCGCGGGTTGGAGAGCACCAGCACGTCCGCGCCGGCGCAGACCGAGGCGATCAGCAGCCCCGAGAGCAGCCCCTGCAGCGCGCTGCGCAGGTGATCCCCCTGGCCGGTGACCGAGGCGAGGACCAGCCCGTAGAGCACCCCCGCCACCCCGGCGATGCCGACCGCGAGGGCGATGGTGGCGAGGCGCTGTTCCAGCCGCGCGCGGTGGAGGCGCGGCAGGGGCGAGGCTTCGGGCGCCGCGCCCGCCCGCGCGCCCGACCCGGCAGGCCGCGACCCGGCAGGCCCCGAACCGGAAGGCCCGGGGGACGCATCGCGCGTCCCCCGGGCCCCGGGTTCATTCTGGAGCTGGTCGTCCAGCCGTTCGTGGCCGGGGCCGACCGACATCGCGCCCGGTCCCGGCCCGGTCAGTCCGCGCCGCCCTCGGGGGCGGGCGAAGCGTCCGGCGTCTGCGAGGCATCGGGGGCCTGCGGCGCGTCGGGCGCGTCAGGCGCGGGCGCGCCGCCCTCGGGGGGCAGGTCGTCCTCGTCATGCGCCTCGGCGATGCGGGCGACCGAGACCACCCGTTCGCCCTCCGCCGCGTTCAGCACCCGCACGCCGCCGGCCCCGCGCGAGCGGAACGAGATCCCGCCCACGGGGCAGCGGATCGACTGGCCGGTATTGGTGGCGAGCATGATCTGGTCGTCGAGATCGACCGGGAAGCTGGCCGCGATGGCCCCGCCGCGCATCGCCCGGTCCATCGCCGCCACGCCCTGGCCGCCGCGTCCGCGCACCGGGTAGTCGTGGGAGGAGGAGAGCTTGCCCGCCCCCCGCTCGGTGATGGTCAGGATCAGGTTTTCCGCCGCCGACATCTCGGCATAGCGGTCCTGGGAGATCGCGGCGCCCTCGACGGCCTCCTCGTCCTCGTCGGCCTCGACCTCCTCGGTCGCGCCTTCGACCGCGCGGCGCATCTTCAGATACGCGGCCCGCTCCTGCGGGTCGGCCTCGAAATGGCGCAGCACGGACATGGAGACGACGTGATCCCCGTCGGCGAGGCGGATGCCCCGCACGCCGGTGGAATCGCGGCCCTTGAATTCGCGCACCTCGGTGACGCGGAAGCGGATGGCGCGGCCCTGGGCCGTCACCAGCATCACGTCGTCCTCGTCCGGCGAGCAGATGCGGGCGCCGATCATCCGCAGGTCTTCGCCCTCGGGGAACTTCATCGCGATCTTGCCGTTGCGCATGACGTTGGTGAAGTCCGAGAGGCGGTTGCGCCGCACCGTGCCCTTGTTGGTGGCGAAGACGATGTTGAGGTCGGCCCATTCCTCCTCGGGCTTGTCCACGTTCATGATCGCGGCGATCGAGACGCCGGAGGGGATCGGCAGGATGTTGACAATGGCCTTGCCGCGCGCCTGTCGGCCGCCCGCGGGCAGGCGCCAGGTCTTCATCTTGTAGACCATGCCGTCATCGGTGAAGAACAGCAGCTGGTCGTGGGAATTGGCGACGAACAGCGTGGTCACCACGTCGTCGTCCTTCATCGCCCCGCCCGACAGGCCCTTGCCGCCGCGCGCCTGGGCGCGGAAATCCACCAGCGGCGTGCGCTTGATGTAGCCCTGCGAGGTGACGGTGACGACCATGTCCTCGCGCTCGATCAGGTCCTCGTCGTCGAGGTCCCCGGCGGCGTCGGTGATCTCGGTCCGGCGCGGATCGGCGAACTTGTCGCGCACCTCGGTCAGCTCGGCCGAGATGATCGACAGGATCCGGTCGCGCGAGCGCAGGATTTCAAGGTAATCCTTGATCTTGACCGCCAGCTCCTCGAGCTCGTCCGTCACTTCCGCGACGCCGAGGGCGGTGAGGCGCTGCAGGCGCAGCTCGAGGATCGAGCGGGCCTGGATCTCGGACAGCCGGTAGGTGCCGTCGTCGTTCATCTTGTGCGACGGGTCGTCGATCAGGCGGATGTACGGCGCGATGTCCTCGGCCGGCCAGTCCTTCTCCATCAGCCGCTGGCGCGCCGTCGCCGGGTCGGGCGAGGAGCGGATCAGGGCGACGACTTCATCGACATTCGACACCGCGACGGCGAGGCCGCAGAGCACGTGGGCCCGCTCGCGCGCCTTGTTCAGAAGGAACGCCGTGCGCCGCGCCACCACTTCCTCGCGGAAGGCGATGAAGGCGGTGAGCATCTTGTGCAGGTCCAGCGTCTCGGGGCGCCCGCCATTGAGGGCGAGCATGTTGCACCCGAAGGAGGTCTGCATCGGCGTGAAGCGCCAGAGCTGGTTCAGCACCACCTCGGCCGTCGCGTCGCGCTTCAGCTCGATGACCACGCGCACGCCGAGCCGGTCGGACTCGTCCGCGACATGGGCGATGCCCTCGATCTTCTTCTCCTTGGCGAGCTCGGCGATGCGTTCGATCATCGTCGCCTTGTTCACCTGGTAGGGGATCTCGTCGATGACGATGGCGAAGCGGTCCTTGCGGATCTCCTCGATCCGGGTCTTGGCGCGCAGGATCACGCTGCCGCGGCCGGTGTGATACGCCTTGCGCGCGCCCGCGCGGCCAAGGATCAGGCCGCCGGTGGGGAAGTCCGGCCCGGGGATGATCTCCATCAGCTCCGAGACGGTCATCTCCGGCCGCTCGATCAGCGCCAGGGCGCCGTCGATCACCTCGCCGAGGTTGTGGGGCGGGATGTTGGTCGCCATGCCGACCGCGATGCCGCCGGCGCCGTTGACCAGGAGGTGCGGGAAGCGGGCGGGGAGCACGATGGGCTCGTTCCGCTCGTTCGCATAGTTCGGCTGGAAGTCGACGGTGTCCTTGTCGATGTCCTCGAGCAGGAACTGCGTGACCTTCTGCAGCCGCGCCTCGGTGTAGCGGTGGGCCGCGGGCTTGTCGCCGTCCATCGAGCCGAAGTTGCCCTGGCCGTCGATCAGCGGCAGGCGCATGGAGAAGTCCTGCGCCAGGCGCGCCATGGCGTCGTAGATCGCGCTGTCGCCATGGGGGTGATAGCGGCCCATGACGTCGCCGACGGCGGTCGCGGACTTGCGGTAGGGCTTGTCCGCGGTCTGGCCGTTCTCGTGCATCGTGTAGAGGATGCGGCGGTGCACGGGCTTGAGGCCGTCGCGCAGGTCCGGGATGGCGCGGCTGACGATCACGCTCATCGCGTAATCGAGATAGCTGCGCTTCATCTCGTCCTCGACCGCGATGGTCGGGCCGTCATGGAACATACGCTCGGGGCGGGGCGCGCCCCCGGAACCCTCGGGCGTGTCGTCTTCGGGCTGATCGGTCTCGTCGGTCAAGGTGGGTCCTGCTCGCGGCCGTTTATGGTTTTAAGGCCCCGGTTATAGACCCCGGGCAGGGGCGGGGCAACGGGGCCACGGGCGTGCGGAGGGGGTTTCGGAAGGGTTTCGGCGCCTTTCGCGGTGCAGCATGAAAAACGCCCGCCCCCGGGGCCGGGGACGGGCGATGTTCGGCGCGGTCGCGCGCGGCTTTCAGAGGGCCTTGAGGTCCGCGTCCGGGGCGGCCAGCGCGTCGGGGTCCGGCGAATGCCCGGCCTCGAGCCAGCGCTTGGCGGTCATGTAGGCGCGCGGGTCGTTCATGGCGTCGACGCACAGAAGCTCCGGCCCGCGGAAATGCCAGACGGACTGGGACCCGGGGCGGGCGCCTTCCTTGACGATCACCCGGTCATAGCCGGTCGAAAGGCCCACGATCTGCAGCTTCACGTCGTACTGGTCGGACCAGAACCAGGGGATCGGGTCGTATGGCGCGGGCTTGTCCAGAAGGGTCAGGGCGCAGTTCTCGGCCTGGTCGATGGCGTTCTGCACCGACTCGAGCCGGATATGCGCGCCGCGCCGCGGGAAGATGGTGCAGTCCCCGGCCGCCACCACGTCGGGATGGGAGGTGCGGCCATGCGCGTCCACCGCGATGGCGCCGTTCTCGACCGCGATGCCCGCGGCCTCGGCGGCCTCGGCATTGGCGATGACGCCGATGCCGACGAGGACGAAATCGGCCTCGACCGTGGAGCCGTCGGCGAGCTCGGCGCCGGTCGCCTTGCCCTCCCCGAGGATCTTCGTCAGCGCCGCGCCCTCGCGCAGGTCGACGCCGTGCGAGGCGTGGAGCGCGCGGTAATAGGCCGAGGTCTCCGGGGAGGCGACGCGCTGCAGGATGCGGTCCGCGGCCTCGAGCAGCGTGACCTCGACGCCGAGGCTCCGCAGCACCGCCGCCGCTTCAAGGCCGATATAGCCGCCGCCGACGATCAGCGCCTTCGCGCCCTCCTGCGCCAGCGGCATCAGCGCGTCGACATCGGCGAGGGAGCGCAGCGGCAGCACGCCGGGCAGGGCGCCGCCGATCGCCTCGGGCAGCATCCGCGGGCGCGATCCGGTGCACAGGGCGAGCTTGTCCCAGGCCAGCGTCTCGCCGCCCGCCAGGGTCAGCGTCTTCGCGGACAGGTCGATCCCCTCCACCGCCGCGTCGGTGCGCAGGGTCACGCCGTGTTCGCCATACCAGGCCTCGGGACGCAGGAAGAGCCGCTCGCGCGCCAGCTTGCCCAGCAGGTACGCCTTGGACAGGGGCGGGCGCTGGTAGGGCGGCGCGGCCTCGTCGCCGAGCAGGGTGATCTCCCCCTCGAAGCCTTCCGAGCGCAGCCTGGCGACCAGCGACGCGCCGGCCTGGCCGGCGCCGATGACGGCGATATGGGTCATGGATGCTCCTCCCGCGGCCCGGCGCGCGGGCGCTTGTTCTGGGGAAAAGGGGATAAACGGGGGTGAGTTGACAGGTCAACGCGAGAGTGCGGCCCGTTTCACCCGGTGAAATCCCGGGCGGGCCGGGCGGAACGCAGAAGGGGCGGCGCGTTGCGGCGCCGCCCCCTGTGATCCGCGCCCCCGTCGGCTGAGGGCTCGGCTCAGAACGGGATCTCGTCGTCGATGTCCGAGCGCCCGCCGCCGAAGCCGCCGCCGCCCTGGGACCCGCCGCCGCCGCCCGAGCCGCCGCCGAAGCCGCCGCCCGACCCGCCGCCGTAGTCACCGCCGCCGCCGCCATAGGAGCCGCCGCCGCCGCCGTCGCCCTGGCGGTCGAGCATCTGCATCGTGCCGCCGAAGTTACGGACCACCACCTCGGTCGTGTACCGGTCCTGGCCGGACTGGTCCTGCCATTTGCGGGTCTCGAGCTGGCCCTCGATATAGACCTTCATGCCCTTGCGCAGATAGCGCTCGCACACACCAGCCAACCCCTCGGAGAAGATGGCCACCGAATGCCACTCCGTCTTCTCCTTGCGCTCCCCGGAATTGCGGTCCTTCCAGGTCTCGGAGGTGGCGATGCGCAGGTTGCACACCTTGCCGCCGTTGGAGAAGGTCCGCACCTCGGGGTCGCGGCCCAGGTTCCCGATCAGAATGACCTTGTTGACGCTGCCAGCCATGCGGCTCTCCCTGTCGTCGATTCTCGAAGTCGCGCGCAGCCTAACGGGTTCGGTCCGGCGGGGCGAGGGGAGGCGGCGCGAGAGATGATTCGCGACGGCCGGACATGTCGGCGATCCCCGATGACCGCGTTCAATCCCGAGTTGAACGCCGCTGCATACGTTTCAACCGGAAAACAATATTCCACGCATGGGTTGTGCGAATATGTACATTTCGCGCCTGCACAATGACGCAAGGACCCTTATTTCAACCGGGGGACGAGGAATTTGCCGCCTGAACACGCATTCAGCGTCTTGATTTTGTCGCCGAACGACAGGCAGACTTTTCCTCAGCGTCATTGTGGTGAAACCAGAAAAGATCGACGCTGCGTTTCACTGCCGAAAGCTTCAAGGAGCGTCCCCCATGCGTCTGCCCCTCGCCTCCGCCCTTTTCGGCCTCGCAGCCCTCGTCTCCGCCCCCGCCTCGGCGCAGGAGGTCTGGATCACCCCCGACATGCCGTTCTTCGAGTTCGAGGTGGAGGGGAAGACCTACGCCATCGAGCGCGAGCAGGACACCGAGCACACCATCACCAACAGCTTCGCCAAGACCTCGCGCCCCTGTCCGCCGTTCTGCGTGCAGCCGGCGAAGGTGGCCGACGGGGTCGAGACGGTGGGCGAGCTGGAGATCATCAGCTTCCTCGAGACCGAGGTGACCGCGGGCACGGGGTATCTCGTGGATGCGCGGGTGCAGAGCTGGTTCGAGCGCGGGACCATCCCCGGCTCGGTGAACCTGCCCTTCACCGTGTTCGCGAACGATCCGTCCAACCCGTTCCTCGACAGCATCAGCCGCGCGCTCGGCGGCACGCTGCTGACCTCGGGGCAGTGGGACTTCTCCAACGCCAAGAAACTGCTGATGTTCTGCAACGGGCCGTGGTGCGGGCAGTCGCCGCGCGCGATCCGCAACCTCATCTCCCTCGGCTACCCGCCTGAAAAGCTGCTCTATTACCGCGGCGGCATGCAGGCCTGGCAGTCGATGGGCTTCAACGTGATCGTGCCGAACAACCCGCAGGGCTGATCCCGGCGCGCCGCCCTCGGCCCGGCCGGGCCGCGTCCACGCACGCATCGCCGGCCGGCCGCCTTTGCCGTATGACCCGGAGGCTCACGCCATGACCTCGCTTCGCTTCGCTCCCGCCCTCGTCGCCGCCTTCCTGCTGGCCGCCCCCGCCGCGACCGCGGCGCCGCTGCCGGGCTCCGAAACCACCCTCGAGATGGTCCAGCGCATCGGCAAGGGCCGGGTGTCGGACCGCCGCCTGACCTCCATCGCCCCGAAGGTCGAGGCGGTGATCGGCGCCCTCGGGGCGCTCGCCGACCAGGACGCCGCCGCCGCCTCGGGCGCGCCGATCACCGACGACACCATCGCCGCGGTCCGCGCCTCGGTGCAGGACCTCGCCAAGGCCGCCCGCTTCAACCGCATCCCCGACGCGCTGCTGCACGCCATGCTGGAGCAGGGCGCCGAGGCCGCCTTCGGGGGCCGCGTGCCCGCGGCGCTGCAGGACGGGCAGGGGCGTCTCGACGCCGCGCAGCTGCTGGCGGGCGTGGTCGGCGCCACCCAGGCCCGCACCGCGAAGATCGACGCCGATTACCTGGCCGCGATCAACGGCGAGGGCGCCCGCACCACCCTGGCGGAGCTGGAGCCCGAGGCCCCCGCGGCGCTGACCCCGACCGCGGCCGCCGTGGCCGAGCCGGACCCGTTCCTGTCGCGGGTCGAGCTGGTGAACGGCGAGCGCTGGATCACGGTGCAGGTCGGCGACACGCTCGGCTCCATCGCCGTCGGGGCCTATGGCGACTCGCTCAACTACCAGCGGATCTACGCCGCCAACCGCGACGTGCTGCGCACCCCCAACACCATCGCGCCCGGCCAGCGGCTGCGCCTGCCGGAGTGATCGGACCCCGCAGTGATCGGACCCCGCTGGGGCGTTTCGGGGTCATAAATTTTGCTCGAAAGGCCGCGCCGGTGCTATTCTGGCGCGGCTTTTTCGATTCCGGCTTTCATTCGACAGGCCTTCCAGAGGGGGAAAGACCCATGCGCAGACCCATCATCGCGGCCGCCATGCTGGCCGCGCTGTCCGCCGCGCCCGCGCACGCCGTCGGCTTCACGCTCGACTTCACCGGCTCGGGCATCATCCCCAACAACTTCGGCGACAATGGCTGGGCCGACCTGTCCTATCGGGCCATCACCCAGGCCGGCTATGGCGACGTGGGGTCCAACGGCACGCTGCAGTTCTGGACGACCGGCTATGCCGATCTCGACGGCGCGGCCTGGAGCACCATCGACGGCTCGCATGGCGAGATCCGCATCGAGGCGCGCAACCCCGGAGAGACGGTGACCATCGACAGTTTCGACATGGGCGGCTGGAGCGCCGATGAAGCGGCCGAGTGGTTCATCTTCGACCTCGCCTGGAACCAGATCGGCTCGGGGACCGGCATCGCGCTGAACACCGGCCCGGCGCTGAACGTCGCGCCCGGCATCTCGGCCGTCGGCGGGCTGATCTTCCAGTGGGGCGCCGATTCCTGGGACGTGGGCGTGGAGAATTTCGCCTATTCCGTCACCGGCGACGCGGTGTCGGACGTGCCGGTTCCCGCCGCCGCGCCGCTGCTGCTCGGCGCGCTCGGCCTGCTGGCGCTGCGCCGCCGCGCCTGACGCCGCCCGCGCCGCGCCGCGCCGCCGTTCCGCCCCCGGACGCCCGCCCGCGTCCGGGGGTTTTTCGTCGCGCCCCCGCACGGGCGGGACCTCTGGCGCGATGTTCTCTTTTTGTTTACCAATGGAGGGACTCGAAACCCCCGCGCCGCGCCCTATGCTGCAACGCGTCTGGGACCGGAGCGCATCATGACCGAGCTGAAGAGCATTTCCATCCGCGGCGCGCGGGAGCACAACCTGACCGGCATCGACGTGGACATCCCGCGCGACCGGCTGGTGGTGATCACCGGGCTGTCCGGCTCGGGCAAGTCGTCGCTCGCCTTCGACACCATCTATGCCGAGGGGCAGCGGCGCTATGTCGAGTCGCTCAGCGCCTATGCGCGCCAGTTCCTCGACATGATGCAGAAGCCCGACGTGGACCATATCGCGGGCCTCTCCCCGGCGATCTCCATCGAGCAGAAGACGACCTCGAAGAACCCGCGCTCCACCGTCGGCACGGTGACCGAGATCTACGACTACATGCGCCTTCTGTTCGCGCGCGCCGGCACGCCCTATTCCCCGGCCACCGGCCTGCCGATCGAGGCGCAGCAGGTCTCGGAGATGGTCGACCGGGTGATGGGGATGGAGGAGGGGACGCGGGCCTACCTGCTCGCCCCCATCATCCGCGACCGCAAGGGCGCCTATGTCAAGGAATTCGCCGACCTGCGCAAACAGGGCTTCGCGCGGGTGAAGGTGAATGGCGAGTTCTACGAGCTCGACGAGCCGCCGACCCTCGACAAGAAGTACCGCCACAACATCGACGTGGTGGTTGACCGCATCGTGGTGAAAGAGGGGATCGAGCAGCGCCTGGCCGACAGCTTTTCCACGGCGCTGGGGCTGGCGGACGGCATCGCGGTGCTCGAGACGGCCCCGCGCGAGGGGGAGCCGGAGCGCATCACCTTCAGCCAGAATTTCGCCTGTCCGGTCAGCGGCTTCACGATCCCCGAGATCGAGCCGCGGCTGTTCTCGTTCAACGCGCCCTTCGGCGCCTGCCCGTCCTGCGACGGGCTGGGGACCGAGGCCTATTTCGACCCGCGGCTGGTCGTCCCCGACGCCTCGCTCTCGCTGATCGGCGGCGCCGTCGCCTCGCTCTCCGAGACCAAGAGCCCGCACTGGCGCCAGACGCTCGAAGCCCTTGCGAAACATTACGAATTCGATCTCAAGACCCCCTGGCGCGACCTGCCGGAACAGGTGCGCAAGGTGATGCTCTACGGCTCGGGCAAGGAGCTGATCAAGTTCCGCTTCGACGATGGCGGGCGGGTCTACAACCTCGAGCGCAGCTTCGAGGGCGCGATTCCCAACCTGGGCCGCCGGTTCAAGACCGGCTCCGCCCTCGCGCGCGAGGCGATGGAGCAGTACCGCAACACCCGCCCCTGTTCGGTCTGCGAAGGCTACCGGCTGCGCGACGAGGCGCTGGCGGTGAAGATCGGCGGGCTGCACGCGGGCCAGGTGGTGCAGATGTCGATCCGCGAGGCGCATGAGTGGACGCTTTCGGTCCCGGATCAGCTGGGCAAGCAGAAGAACGAGATCGCCGGGCCGATCCTGAAGGAAATCCGCGAACGCCTTGGATTCCTTGTGAATGTCGGGCTCGACTACCTGACCCTCGCGCGCGGCTCCGGCACCCTGTCGGGGGGCGAGAGCCAGCGCATCCGGCTCGCCTCGCAGATCGGCTCGGGGCTTCAGGGCGTGCTCTACGTGCTCGACGAACCCTCCATCGGCCTGCACCAGCGCGACAACGGGCGGCTGCTGACCACGCTCAAGAACCTGCGCGACCAGGGCAACTCGGTGATCGTGGTCGAGCATGACGAGGAAGCGATCCGCGAGGCGGATTACGTGCTCGACATCGGCCCCGGGGCGGGGGTGCATGGCGGCCGGATCATCGCCGAGGGGACCCCGGCCGAGATCGCCGCCCACAACGACAGCATCACCGGCATGTACCTGCGCGGCGAGCGGGAGATCGCGATCCCGCATGAGCGGCGCAAGGGCAATGGCAAGTCGGTCGAGGTGATCGGGGCCACGGGCAACAACCTCAAGAACGTCAGCGCCGAGTTCCCGCTGGGCAAATTCGTCTGCGTCACCGGCGTGTCGGGCGGCGGCAAGTCGACCCTGACCATCGAGACGCTGTTCAAGACCGCCTCGATGCGCCTCAACGGCGCCCGCCAGACCCCCGCGCCCTGCGAGCAGATCCGCGGGCTCGAGCATCTCGACAAGGTCATCGACATCGACCAGTCGCCCATCGGGCGCACGCCGCGCTCGAACCCCGCGACCTATACCGGCGCCTTCACCCCGATCCGCGACTGGTTTGCCGGCCTGCCCGAGGCGAAGACCCGCGGCTACCAGGCCGGGCGCTTCAGCTTCAACGTCAAGGGCGGGCGCTGCGAGGCCTGCCAGGGCGACGGCGTGAAGAAGATCGAGATGCATTTCCTGCCCGACGTCTATGTCGAGTGCGAGACCTGCAAGGGCAAGCGCTACAACCGCGAGACCTTGGAAATTCTGTACAAAGGCAAGAGCATCGCGGACGTTCTTGACATGACGGTTGAAGATGCGCGCGACTTCTTCCAGGCCGTCCCCGCGATCCGCGACAAGATGGAGACGCTGATCCGCGTCGGCCTCGGCTATGTCAAGGTCGGCCAGCAGGCGACCACCCTGTCGGGCGGCGAGGCGCAGCGGGTGAAGCTGTCCAAGGAGTTGTCGAAGCGCGCCACCGGCCGCACGCTCTACATCCTCGACGAGCCGACCACGGGCCTTCACTTCGAAGACGTGCGCAAGCTGCTGGAAGTGCTGCAGGAACTGGTGGAGCAGGGCAACACGGTGGTGGTGATCGAGCACAATCTCGACGTCATCAAGACCGCCGACTGGATCATCGACATCGGCCCCGAGGGCGGCGATGGCGGCGGCGAGGTGGTGGCCGCCGGAACCCCCGAGACGGTGGCGGCCGAGCCGCGCTCCCACACCGGGCGGTACCTCGACCCGATCCTCCGCGCCAAGGGCTGGATCGCCGCCGAATGAACCGGGCGGGGGGCCTTCCGGTCACCC
The DNA here is from genome assembly GCF_050586345.1 of Rhodovulum sp. DZ06. Taxonomy (NCBI): domain Bacteria; kingdom Pseudomonadati; phylum Pseudomonadota; class Alphaproteobacteria; order Rhodobacterales; family Paracoccaceae; genus Rhodovulum; species Rhodovulum sp. DZ06. The sequence goes on along the minus strand of NZ_JBOCEF010000016.1, from coordinate 21,439 downwards.
GTCGTTAACCAGCCTGAGAAACACGGGTGAATTCGCGGGATTCGCGACGCAATCCGCTTGACCGCCCGCATGAGGCGACGCCACGATGGTGCGACAATCTGGTCGCATTCATTGGGAGGAACGCCATGACCGTCGCCGAGATCCTGCGCAGGAAGCAGATCAAGAACGTCGAGACCGTCTCGCCCTCGGCCTGCATCGCCGACGCGGCCGCCACGCTCTCGAAGATGCGCATCGGCGCGCTGATCTGCTCGGAGGACGGCAAGAGCGTCTCCGGGATGATTTCCGAGCGCGACATCATCCGCGTGCTGGGCGCCGACGGCCCCGGCTGCCTCGACCGGAAGATCTCCGCGATCATGACCTCCAAGGTGCAGACCTGCGCCCCCGACGCCACGGTGGAATCCGTGCTGGGGCGGATGTCCGAGGGCCGCTTCCGCCACATGCCCGTCGTCTCGGACGGAACCCTGGTCGGGCTCGTCTCGATCGGCGACCTGGTCCAGGCGCGGATCGATGATCTCGAGCACGAGACGACCGCCCTCGCCGACATGATCAAGGGCTACTGAGCCCCGCGCGGGGCAGGGCGCGCCGCCCCGGTCCGGCCGGGGCGGCGCTTTCATTGTGGAACGATGTTTCGCGACGTTCCGTCCCATGCCTGCATCCAGTCCTGAACAGGCCTTGACCCCCGCGGCGCAATAATGTTGCGTCGGGGTCAGGAGCGACGCGGGCCCGCCGGGCCCGCCGGATCGCGCGCGCGCCGCGCTTGAACGGGCCCCGCCGCACGGGGGGCCAGGGGGGACCGCCACCATGACCCGCACCGGCCTTTACCCGGGGACCTTCGACCCGGTCACGCTCGGGCATCTCGACATCATCCGCCGGGCCTGCACGCTGGTCGACAAGCTGGTGCTCGGCGTCGCCATCAACCGCGACAAGGGCCCGCTGTTCACGCTCGAGGAACGCACGGCGATGATCGAGGCGGAGTGCGAATCCATCGCGCAGGAGACGGGGACCGAGATCGTCGCCGTTCCGTTCGAGACGCTGCTGATCCATTTCGCCGAGGAGGTCGGGGCCCAGGTCATCATCCGCGGCCTGCGCGCGGTGTCGGATTTCGAATACGAGTTCCAGATGGTCGGCATGAACCGGGCGATGAACGACCGGGTCGAGACGGTGTTCCTGATGGCCGACGCGCATCACCAGGCCATCGCCTCGAAGCTGGTGAAGGAGATCGCGCGCCTCGGCGGCGACGTCTCGGGCTTCGTGACCCCGGCGGTCGAGGCCGCGCTGCTGGACAGGTTCGGCCGCGGCTGAGCCGCCCCGGGCCCGGCCGCCCGGCCTGCCCGGCCGGTCGCGCGGGGGAGGCGATTCCCCCCGTGCCCGGCGCGTCCCGGCCCCGGCGCCGGTAAAGACGCGCCAAGGGTCGTTACCGTTCCGTTCACCTCCCATGCGGCGGGACCGCGCAGGGAAGTCCTTGAGCCGGGCGGCCCCAGCGGCTATCCCCGAAGACCCGCGGCCCCGCGGTCGGGCGCTTCCGCCCGGCAGGACGCCGCGGCGCCTCGCGCAAAACGGACCCGGAGCAGACGCCCCATGACCCGACTTCTCGCCCGCCTCGCCGCCGCGCTCGGCCTCGCGCTCGCCGCCATGGCCCCTCAGACCGCCGCGGCCCAGTCGCCCGAGAACACCCTCGTGATCGAGGCCGACACCGGCGTCATCACCATCGAGATGCTGCCGCAGATCGCGCCGAAACATGTCGAGCAGATCCGCAAGCTGGCCAATTCCGGCGCCTATGACGGGGTCGCCTTCCACCGCGTGATCCGCGGTTTCATGGCCCAGACCGGCGACGTGCAGTTCGGCAAGGCCGAGCCCGGCTCGAACGAGTATTTCCGCGCCGGCACCGGCGGGTCGGACATGCCCGACATCCCGGCCGAGTTCTCGGGGGTTCCGTATGAGCGCGGGATCGTCGGCATGGCCCGGTCGCGCAACCCCAACAGCGCCAACAGCCAGTTCTTCATCATGTTCACCGCGTATCCGTCGCTGAACGGCCAGTACACCGTCTGGGGCCAGGTGATCGACGGCATGGACGCGGTCGACGCCATCGCCAAGGGCGAGCCGCCGGCGAACCCGTCCCGCATGATCCGCGTGCGCACCGCCGACCAGCGCTGAGCCGCGCCGCGCCTCGCCCCCGCACGGGCTTCATGCCCCGTGCGGGGGCTTTGTTTTCCCCGGACAGGCGCGCCCGCGCGCCGTCCGACCCGACAGACAGACAGACCCGAGAGGAGACCGCCATGGACGCCGATGCGATCAAGGCCGCCGTGAAAGACCCCGAGAACGCCCTCGTCATCGCGCTCAAGAACGATGGCGCGGTGGTGATCGACCTGCTGCCCGACGTGGCCCCGGGCCATGTCGAGCGCATCAAGAAGCTCGCCCGCGACGGCGAGTATGACGGCGTCGCCTTCCACCGCGTGATCGAGGGCTTCATGGCCCAGACCGGCGACGTGAAGTTCGGCAAGGCCGAGACCGGCGCGGCCGAGTTCCGCCGCGCGGGCACCGGCGGCTCGGACCACCCGAACCTGAAGGCCGAATTCTCGCGCACCCCGTTCGAGCGCGGCACCTGCGGCATGGCCCGCTCGGCCATGCCCGACAGCGCCAACAGCCAATTCTTCATCATGTTCGACCAGGGTCACTTCCTGAACGGCCAGTACACCGTCTGGGGCCAGGTCGTCGCCGGGATGGAGCATGTCGACGCCATCACCCGCGGCGAGCCGCCCGCGAACCCGGACCGGATGCTGTCCATGAAAGTCGTCGCCGACCTCTGATCGGCCCCGCCCCCCGGCGCGCCGATGCGCGCCGGGGGGCCTGATCGGTCCGGACGGCCCGCCGACGGGGCGGGGCGCCGGGCGCCCGTGCAGGACCGTGTCCACGTCATGATCGTAGAACCCCAATTCGCTTCGCCGCTCGAGATCGACGGCCGCACCTGGCTGCGCGGCGCGCTGTCCGAGGCGCAGCTGGCCCCGTTCGACAGCGCCTGCGCGTTGTCCGAGCGCCCCGGCGCCCGGATGCAGGCCGCGGCCGCCCTCGGCGCCGCCATCGCCCCCACCGCCGCCCTCGCCGCCCTGGTGCGCGAGGCGCTGCCCTTCGCGCGCCCGGTGCGCGCCGCCGTCTTCGCCGCCGGGCCCTCGGCCCCCGAGGCCGAGCCCTGGCGCCAGGACCGCGAGATCCTGGTGGCCGAGCGCGCCGAGGTCGACGGGTTCTCCAACTGGTCCAGCAAGGGCGGGATCTGGCATGTCGAGGCGCCCGAGTCGGTGCTTGAGCGCATGGTGGTCGCGCGGGTGCTGCTCGATGACTGGGACGAGGCGCATGGCGGGCGGCAATTCGCGCTCGGCAGCCACCGCGCGGGGGCCGTCTCCGGCGCCGCCGCCGAGGAGGCCGCCGCGAAATGCCCGTGGGAGCCGATCGGCGCCCGGCGCGGCGACGTGGTGCTGACCAAGATGCTGACGCTGCACCGGACCGTGTCCGGCGCGCAGACGCTGCCGCGCCGCTCGGTGCGGGTGGATTACGCGGCCGAGGACCTGCCGGAGCCGCTCGACTGGGCGATGTGACCCCCGGCGCGGCGCGCGCGACGTGACGAAAGGGCCGCCCGGCGGGGCGGCCCTTTCGCGTTTTCGCGCGGGACGGCGGCTCAGTCGGGGAGGCGCGTCTCGGCGACCGCGGCGTAGACCGCGGCGAAGAGGACATGCCCGACCAGCGCCACCCAGGTGATGCCGGTGAAGGCGAGGAAGGGCGGCAGCCCGTTGACGACCGAGGCCATGAACCACAGCGCGAAGACCCAGAGCGCGACGCCGTAGCCGAGGACCCCGAGGCCGAGCACCGCCGGGCGGGGCAGCGAGGCCGGCGCGGCGCGCAGCAGCAGGGCCCGGGCGACGTGCCAGCCGAGGGGATAGGCGATCAGCCCGGCGACATAGTGCAGGAGGTGGCCCATGGAGGCCGAGGTCTCGCCGAACAGGGTCGCCCAGGTCTGGGTCGCCAGCGGCACCGGCGCCAGCCGGGCGAAGCCGAACAGGGGCGAGAGCGCCTGGCCGAACAGGTCGAAGGCGATGGTGGCCGCGGCGCCGGCCAGCAGCATGGTGGAGACGAGGCGGGCGACGCCCCGGCCGGGCGTGGCGGCGGCGGTCTCGGCGGGGGCGGCGGCGTAGGTCATCGAACTGGTCCTTGGATGGCGGCCCGGGGCAGGGCGCGACGAGGCTTGGGGCCCGCCGGGGCGGGGCGGCCCGGGGCGGGCGCTCCTGTCAGAAGGGGATCGGGCGCCGCGACGGCAATCTCGGTGTAACAATCCCCGCGGCCCCGTGAAGCGCCGTCACCGGGGGCGAGCGGGTTGAAACATTTCGCGCGCGCCCCGGCGCGGGTCCGCCCCGCGGCGCCCGGGGGCGGGTCCGGGGAGGGACGGGGCCCTCGAGCCCGCGCCCCGCGGCGGGCGGGGGACGCGGGCGCCGCCGCTCTGGACAAGCGCGCCGCGCCCGCGCTACCTCGCGCCCCAGCCGGGGGCCGCTGCGCGATCCCGGCCGCGATCCCGCCTGCAATCCTTCGGGGAGGCCCGTCATGCGCGTCGACGATTTCGACTTCCACCTGCCCGAGGAGCTGATCGCCCTGCGCCCGGCCCGTCCGCGCAGCGCGAGCCGCATGCTGGTCAGCGCCCCCGGCGCCGCGATCCGCGACCGCCATTTCACCGACCTGGCCGAGGAGCTGCGCCCGGGCGACCTGCTGGTCTTCAACGACACCCGCGTGATCCCCGCGCGCCTCTCGGGCGTGCGGCGGCGCGAGACGCCGGACGGCTCTGGCGAGGCGAAGATCGAGGCGACCCTGATCAAGCGCGAGGGCCCCGACGCCTGGCGCGCCCTCGCCAGGCCCGCCAAGCGGCTGAAGCCCGGCGACCGGGTGCATTTCGGCGCCGCCTCCGCGCGCGTGGAAGACAAGGGCGAGGCGGGCGAGACGCTTCTGCGCTTCGACGTCTCGGGTCCCGATCTCGACGCCGCCATCGCCGCGTCGGGGGCGATGCCGCTGCCGCCCTATATCGCCGCCAAGCGCCCCGCGGACGAGCGGGACGCCGAGGATTACCAGACCGTCTTCGCCGAGCGCCCCGGCGCCGTGGCCGCCCCGACGGCGAGCCTTCATTTCGACGACGCCCTCCTCGCCGCCCTCGCGGCGCGCGGGGTCGGCTCGGCCCGCCTGACGCTGCACGTGGGCGCGGGCACCTTCCTGCCGGTGAAGTCCGACACCGTGGACGGGCACAAGATGCATTCCGAGTGGGGCGAGATCGACGCGGCGGCCGTGGCGAAGATCGAGGCCGCCCGCGCCGCCGGGGGCCGGATCATCCCCGTCGGCACCACCGCGCTGCGCCTCCTCGAGACGGCGGCGCGCGAGACGGGCGCCCTGCGTCCCTGGGTGGGCGATACCGACATCTTCATCACCCCGGGCTTTCCGTTCCGCGTCGCCGACGGGCTGATCACCAATTTCCACCTGCCGCGCTCGACCCTGATGATGCTGGTCGGCGCGCTGACGGGGATGGAGCGGCTGCGGGCGATCTACGCCCACGCGGTGGCGGAGAAATACCGCTTCTATTCCTATGGCGACGGGTCGCTTCTGTGGCGGGACGGGGCGGTTTCGGTCTGAAAACGACACGGGTTCTGTCGGTCATGGGCTTGAGGCGCGCGGCGCCGCGCTGTTAGGCAGGAAGCAGCGGCCGACCCTTCCCCCCGCCGACCGGCCGCGCGGATGACGTCATGCTCTCGATCCTCTCCAACGCCTGGGCGCTGCTGCTCGGGATGCTCCTGCTCATGCTCGGGAACGGCTTGCAGGGGACGCTGCTGGGCGTGCGCGGGGCGATCGAGGGGTTCGACCCGGCGGGGCTGTCCTGGGTCATGTCGGCCTATTTCCTCGGGCTGCTGATCGGCTCGCGTTCGGCGCCGCGGCTGATCAAGCGGGTGGGGCATGTGCGGGTCTTCGCGGCGCTGGCCTCGATCATCTCGGCCGCCTTCATCCTTTACGCCGCCGCGCCGGACCTGGTGGCCTGGGCGGTGATGCGGCTGATCGTGGGCTTCTGCTTCGCCGGGGTCTACGTGGTGACCGAGAGCTGGCTGAACGACACCGCGACGAACGAGACGCGCGGGCAGGCGCTGTCGGTCTACATGATGGTCTCGATGGCGGGGCTGGTGCTGGCGCAGGTGGTGCTGACGCTGGCCGATCCGGGCGGCTTCACGCTGTTCATCGTGATCTCGGTCGTGGTCTCGCTCTCCTTCGCGCCGATCCTGCTCTCGGTCTCGCCGGCGCCGGTCTACGAGACCGCGTCGCCGATGACGCTGCGCCGGCTGTACCGCGCGTCGCCCCTGGGCGCGGTGGGGCAGCTGCTGCTGGGCGCGGGCGCCTCGGCGGTGTTCGCGATGAGCGCGGTCTACGGCTCCCAGCAGGGGCTGAGCGTCGAGGAGATCTCGCTCTTCGTCGCGCTGGTCTATATCGGCGGCTTCGTGTTCCAGGCCCCCATCGGCTGGCTGTCGGACCGCATGGACCGCCGCCTGCTGATCATCGCGTCCTCGGGCCTCGGGGCCGCCGCGGCCGCCGCGGCCTTCGTCGCGCAGGGCGAGGGGATGCTGGTCTTCGCCGCCGCGCTGCTGATCGGGGGCACGTTCAACCCGCTCTATTCGCTGCTGATCGCCCATGCCAACGACTTCCTGCCGCCCGAGGACATGGCGGCGGCGTCGGGGGGGATGCTGTTCCTCAACGGGCTCGGCTCGGTCGGCGGCCCGGTCATCGCGGGCGCGCTGATGCAGGCCTTCGGGGCGCCCGCCTTCTTCGCCTATCTCGCCGCCACGCTGACGGCGCTGTGCAGCTACGCGCTGTGGCGCTCCACCCGCCGCGCCTCGGTCGCGGTCGAGGACCAGGCCGCCTATGCCGCGGTCATGCCCTCGGCCTCGCCGGTCGCGGTCGAGGTCGCGCAGGAGGTGGCCATCGAGCAGATCCTCGCCGCAGAGGAGGAAGAGGCGGCGGAGGAAGAGGCGGCGGAGGAGGCCGCCGCGGAGGGCGCGGGCGCCGCGAAGGGGTCGGGCGCTGCGCAATGACCTATCCTTTTGGATGATCCGCGCGAAATTTTCTTGCCGAAGGGATATGACAGGTTCATATTATTTTTACGAAGCACATTCGTAAAAACCGACGGCCCGCCTGGCGAGCAGCGGCGCGGGCCGGGGACAAGGGTGCATCACAGGGGAGGCTTTCGCCATGCACACCACGCCCGAAGCCGTTCTGGACTACTGGCTGAACGAGGTCGGCCCGTCGCGCTGGTTCGCGGTGGACGAGACGCTCGACGCCGAGATCCGCGCCCGCTTCATGCCCGCCTGGCGGCAGGCCCGGGCCGGGGCGCTCGACAGCTGGTCGGTGGATCCGGCGGGCGCGCTGGCGCTGCTGATCCTGGTGGACCAGTTCCCGCGCAACATGTTCCGGGGCGATCCGCGCAGCTTCGAATGCGATGCGCGGGCGCGGCGGCTGGCCAAGCTCTCCATCGCGCTCGGCCATGACCTGGCGACCGAGGAGGAGGCGCGGATCTTCTTCTACCTGCCGCTGTCCCATTCCGAGAACCTGTTCGACCAGGACCGCGCCGTGCGGCTGGTGGCGGCGCGGATGCCGGGGCATGTCGACACGCTGGTCCATGCCCGCGCCCACCGCGCGGTGATCCGCCGCTTCGGCCGCTTCCCGTTCCGCAACGCGGCCCTGTCGCGCGAGACGGCGGCGGAGGAGGCCGCCTGGCTCGAGGCCGGCGGCTACGGCGCCGAGGTGCAGGCGCTGAGCTGACGCCCGGGCCGCGCGAAGCCGGGGGCAGGGGCGCTGGACCCGTCGCCCGTCCCCGACGTGCCGCCCGACCTGCCGTCTACCTGCCGAAGGACCCGCCTGCGCGCCCGCGCGGGCGGGTCTTGCCGTTCCGGGGCGGCGGGCGCAGGATGCGCGCCTTCGCGCCATCCCACGGGGCTTTCCCATGCAGATCATCGACGCCGCACCGCGGCACCTTCCCGGCATGCTCGCCATCTACAACCAGGTCGTCGCCGACAGCGCCGCCATCTACCGCGACGATCCCGCGACGGCCGAGGAACGCGCGGCCTGGATCGCCGACCGCCAGGGCGCGGGCTTCCCGGTGATCGTGGCCGAGGACGCGGACGGCGCGGTCCTCGGCTACGCCTCCTACGGGCCGTGGCGCGGGGCCTTCCCGGGCTATCGCTTCACGGTCGAGCACACGATCATGATCCGCGACGGCGCGCGGGGCCGCGGCCTCGGGCGCGCCTTGATGGAGGCGCTGGAGGCGCGGGCCAGGGCGCAGGGCATCCACGTGATGCTGGGCAGCGTCGACGCGGACAATCCCGGCTCCATCGCGCTGCACGAGAAGCTCGGGTTCAAGGTGGTTGCCCGGCACGAGCAGGTCGGGGCCAAGTTCGGCCGCTGGCTCGACATGGTGTTCCTGCAGAAGATCCTCGACGACCGCGCCGCGCCGCCGGAGTGAGGCGGGGAGGCGGGGCCTCAGTCCAGCAACAGGTCCTCGGCCGCCTCGAAATCCTTCCACGTGGCGCGGGTCAGCAGGGTCGAAAGATCCGCGGCCAGCGGCGCCGGCCCGTCGGCGCTGTCGGGGTTGAACAGCCCGCAGACATGGACCCGCGGATCCCCCGCGCGGCAGGCGTATTCATAGCCGATGCCGTTGGTGGCGAAGACGAACCAGCCCTCCAGCAGCGCCGGGTCGAAGTCGAGCTCGGGGTCGCGCAGCTGGGCGTAGAGGCCCTGCAGGGCGTCGAGCTCGAAGAACGCGATCTCCAACGCCGCGTCGTCCGGGGTCTCGGCCTCGGCCGGGCCGCCGCCGGTGAAGCCCGAGGGCAGGCCGACCGCCTCGTAGACCTGGCGCAGGTCGTCGGGAAGGGGGGCGCCGACAAGGGCCTCGATCTCGGCGATCGCGGCGGGCGGCAGGGGGCCGTCGGTCTTCATGGCGCGCAGGACGGCCAGGGCGTCGTCGGTCAGCATGGCGGGTCTCTCCTGCAAGGGCCGGGGGGCGGAGCGTGACGCGCCGGGCCGGGCGGGGCAAGCGCCGCCCGCGCCGCGGGGGGCCGCCGCGCCGGACCTTGCGCAGGCTGCGGGCCGGGGCGCCCGCGGCGGGCTGCTCGCGCCCCGCCTGCGGCACGCGCCCCCAGCCGCACGCGCCGCGCCCGACGCGCCGCGCGGGCGCCCGGCCCGCCACGGGGGCGCGGCCCGGCGCGCGGCCTTCCCGGCGCGATCCGCGCTTCCGCCCGGCCCCCCCGCGGCATACCTTCGCCGCATGACCGAGCCCAGCGATCCCCGATTCATCCACCTGCGCCTTCACTCCGCCTACTCGCTCCTCGAAGGGGCGATCCAGGTGAAGCCGCTGCCCAAGCTCTGCGCCGCGGGCGGCATGCCCGCCGTAGCCGTCACGGACACGGACAACCTGTTCTGCGCGCTCGAATTCTCGGTCACCGCCTCGGGCGCCGGGATCCAGCCGATCATCGGCGTGCAGCTGTCGCTCGACTACATGCCCCCCGCCGCGCCGGGCGAGAAGCCCAAGGACCCCGCGCCCATCGTCCTGCTCGCCCAGGACGAGGAAGGCTACGAGAACCTGATGGCCATGGTCTCCGAGGCCTGGGTGACCGCGGAGATGGGCCTCGCCAAGACCAGCATCGACCAGCTCGAGCGCCAGTCGAAGGGCCTCATCTGCCTGACCGGCGGGGCGGAGGGCCCGCTGGGCCTGCTGATCCGCGACGGCAAGCGCGCCGCCGCCGAGGCGCTGCTCGATCGCCTCGCCGCCGCTTTCCCCGACCGGCTTTACATGGAGGTCCAGCGCCATGGCGGCGAGGATGTGCGCACCGCCCCCGAGGCGAAGACCGAACCGGCCTTCATCGACATGGCCTATGCGCGCGACCTGCCGCTGGTCGCCACCAACGACGTCTATTTCCCGACCCGGGACATGTACTCGGCCCATGACGCGCTGATCTGCATCGCCGAGGGCGCCTATGTCTCCCAGTCCGACCGGCGCATCCTGACCGAGGAGCATTACTTCAAGTCGCAGGAGGAGATGTGCGCCCTCTTCGCCGACCTGCCCGAAGCGGTCGAAAGCACCGTCGAGATCGCGAAGCGCTGCGCCTTCAAGGCCTATACCCGCGCGCCGATCCTGCCGAAATTCGCCGATGACGAGGTCGAGGAACTGCGGCGCCAGAGCTGGGACGGCCTCAAGTCCCGCCTCGACGTCATCCCCCATGCCGCCCCGGTCGAGGAATACGAGAAGCGCCTGCAATTCGAGCTCGACATCATCGAGGGCATGGGCTTCCCCGGCTACTTCCTGATCGTCGCCGACTTCATCAAGTGGGGGAAGGAGCAGGGCATCCCGGTGGGGCCGGGCCGCGGCTCGGGCGCCGGTTCGCTGGTCGCCTACGCGCTGACCATCACCGACCTCGACCCCTTGCGCTACTCGCTGCTGTTCGAGCGCTTCCTGAACCCGGAACGCGTCTCGATGCCGGATTTCGACATCGACTTCTGCATGGACCGGCGCGAGGAGGTGATCCGCTACGTGCAGGAGAAATACGGGCGCGACAAGGTGGGCCAGATCATCACCTTCGGCGCGCTGCTGTCCAAGGCCGCCGTGCGCGACGTCGGCCGCGTGCTGCAGATGCCCTTCGGCCAGACGGATCGCCTTTCGAAGATGATCCCGGTCGAGGGCGTCAAACCCGTCTCCATCGCCCAGGCCCTGAAGGATGAGCCGCGCCTGACGGAAGAGGCGAAGAACGAGCCGGTGGTGGCCGAGATGCTGGACTATGCCGGCAAGCTCGAGGGGCTGCTCAGGAACGCCTCCACCCACGCCGCGGGCGTGGTGATCGGCGACCGGCCGCTGCACAAGCTGGTGCCGCTGTACCGCGATCCGAAATCCGACATGCCCGCCACCATGTTCAACATGAAATGGGTGGAGCAGGCGGGGCTGGTGAAGTTCGACTTCCTCGGCCTCAAGACGCTGACGGTGATCCAGAACGCGCTGGACCTGCTGAAGCGCCGGGGCGTCGACATCGACATCGGCCACATCCCGCTCGACGACAAGCCGACCTACGACCTCTACGCCCGCGCCGAAACCGTCGCCGTGTTCCAGGTGGAATCCGCGGGCATGCGCGACGCGTTGCGGCAGCTCAAGCCCAACTGCATCGAGGATATCGTCGCGCTCGTGGCCCTCTACCGCCCCGGCCCGATGGAGAACATCCCGAAATACTGCAACGTGAAGCACGGGCGCGAGAAGCTCGAGAGCTTGCACCCCTCCATCGACTACATCCTGGCCGAGACGCAGGGCATCATCGTCTACCAGGAGCAGGTGATGCAGATCGCCCAGGTCATGGCCGGGTATTCGCTCGGCGGCGCGGACCTGTTGCGCCGCGCCATGGGCAAGAAGATCAAGGAGGCGATGGACGCCGAGCGCCCCAAGTTCGTCGAGGGCGCCAAGAAGAACGGCGTCGATGAGGCGAAGGCGAAGGAGGTGTTCGACCTCCTGGAAAAATTCGCCAATTACGGCTTCAACAAGTCCCACGCCGCCGCCTATGGCGTGGTCAGCTACCAGACCGGCTACCTGAAGGCCAATTACCCGGTCGAATTCATGGCCGGCGTGATGAACTGCGATATCCACCTCACGGACAAGCTCGCCGTCTACAAGCGCGAGGTCGACCGGCTGGGGATCGAGACCGTGCCGCCTTGCGTCAACGCCTCGCTCGCCACCTTCGACGTGCGCGAGGGCAAGCTGATCTACGCGCTCGGGGCGCTGAAGAACGTGGGCCTCGACGCCATGCAGCTGATCGTGGATGCGCGCGCGGACGGCCCGTTCAAGGACCTGTTCGACTTCGCCCGGCGGGTGGAGCTGAAGAAGGTCGGCAAGCGCGCGCTGGAGATGCTGGCGCGGGCAGGGGCCTTCGACCGGATCGACCGCAACCGGCGGCGTGTCTTCCAGTCGCTCGACAAGTTGGTCGCCTATTCGGCGGCGAGCCATGAACAGGCGGCCTCGGACCAGTCCTCGTTGTTTGGCGATGGCGGCGACGACCTGCCGCCGCCGCGGATGGAGGCGGTGGATGACTGGCTGCCCGCCGAGCGCCTTTCGGAGGAGCATGGCGCGGTGGGCTTCTACCTGACGGGCCATCCGCTCGACGACTATGCCGGGCCGCTGAAGCGCCAGCGGGTGCTGACCTATGCCGAAGTCTGCGCCAAGGCCAATTCCGCCGGGATCACGGTGAAGATCGCCGGCACGGTGGTGTCGCGGCAGGAGCGGAAATCGGCCCGCGGCAACCGCTTCGCCTTCGTCGGCTTCTCGGACCCCACGGGGATGTACGAGGCGATGTGCTTCGCCGAACCCCTTGCGATGTATCGCGAAATCCTGGAGCCGGGGACCAACGTGGTGGCGACGGTGGAGGCGACGTCGGAGGGGCCGGACCAGGTGAAGATGCTGCTGCGCGCGGTGCAGCGGATCGACGACGCGGTGGCGGACGCGGCCTCGATGGGGCTGAAGGTGTTCGTGGAGAGCGAGGCGGCGGTGGAGAGCGTCGCGCGGGTGCTGGGGGACGCCAGGAAGGCGGCCGGGCGGCGCAAGGGCGGGCCGGTGTCGCTGGTGCTGATGGCGCAGGACTTGCCCTGCGAGGTGGAGTTGGAGTTGAAGGGCGAGTGGCCGCTGACGCCGCAGGTGGCGGGGGCCGTGAAGGCGGCAAGTGGCGTTGTTATGGTGGAGGAGTTTTGAGGTATGCCGCAGTCCAGAGTTTTTAAAATTGTAAGAGTGCCTGACTCCTTCGTAAAGGAAGTGTTTGATGAGCTGAAGGCATTCGATTGGGTTCTTGGTGATGTTACTGCCTCATTGATGACTGGTCATGTTGTTCAGGGTGAGGAGGCGGAGCTGCTCCTTTCCGGAGATGGCTTTGCGGTATCATCTGCTACACTGAAGTTGATGGAGAAGGGCGCTGTTTCGCAGGTGCTCTTTCGGCGGGGTCGGCGTTCCAATCAGGAATGGATCGATTTTTCATTTTACTGTGAGTTTGAGTTCAATATTCAGGACTCGGGCCAGATAAGTCCCTCCGCTAGGGCGGAGGTCATCACTCATCTTGAGCGAAAGTTGTCGTCTATAGCATTTCTGGGGCGCGAAGAGCGGCCTGAGGTTGCCGATGATTTCAGGGCCGCCATGATATCTCTGGTGGAAAACCAGAAGCACTTTTCGATGCAGGCTCAGGCTTTGCTTGCCTCAATGGCCGAAGAGCGCAAGCTGGAGAAGGAAGAGATTTCAAAAGCACGAGCTACGCTGACCGCCGAAGCTGAAAGTCAGCGTCAAAAGCTTGATGTCGCCCGTCAGGAACTTTTGGCACACTCATACAAGAGCGAAAGGCGTTCAATTTTTCAAAAGATGCAAGCCGGAAAGCTTAATTTTAACGGGCAAAGGTCTTCTTATTCTCTTTGGTTTGCCATTTCAGCTTACATGATCTTGATTATCTCTGGTTTTGCCGGGTACTTTGCGTGGTCGGCGCTTCAGAGCTTGGCGGCGCTGGTGGAAAGTGACGGGTTCACGTTGTCGTCTGCAGAGTCCTATGTGCCTGTTTTTCTGGTGGCTTTGCGCGTTCTGTTGTTTTCTGGCGTTGCCATTTATTCATGTTTTTATTTGGTCAATTGGACGCGAAAAATTTACACTGACGCAGCAGCCGACCACAGGGAGCGAGAGAGGTACTTTCTTGATTTTACGCGCGCAAGTTGGGTTGCAGAGGCGCTGCTGGAAGCCGAGAAGGAACAAGGTACAAAACTCTCGGGGGATTGGGTTGCTGGTGCGACTCGTGGCCTGTTTGAGAAGCACACCACTGCTTCTGACGTAGGTCCGGAGGCGGCGGCGTTGGCGGCACTCTTGTCAATGTCGAGTTCTGCAAAAGCAGGCCCTGACGGTCTGAGTGTGGAATTGAACAAATCCGGGGCAAAGAAGATCGCGGGGGGCTAACTACCCCCCTCACACGCCACATTCCCATACCGCTCCAGACACGCCCGCGCCGTACAGGCCCTGATCTCCGCATCCCGCTCCGCCTTCGCCGCGTCAAAACTCTCCACCGCGGTGTAGGGCACGCGCACATTCTCCCAGACCGGCTCGCAATACGTCCGGTTCCCGCGCGTGGTGCAGACCATCCGCCCCGTCTGGCGCCGCTCATACCGGAACCGGGTCACCACCCGCTGCCGCCAGTCCGGCGGGACCAGGCGCAGCCATTTCGCTTCGCAGATATCCCGCTCGGCCCGGTATTCGGGCGTGGCGCAGGCCGAGAGGAGCAGGGCGGGGACAAGCAGGATCAGGCCGGGGCGCATCGCGTCCTCCCGTCACGAGAAAACCAAAGGGGGCGGCCAGCCTGGCCGCCCCCTTCGCCGAAATCATGGCCATGCGCGGGGCCGGGGCGCCGCCGCCCGCCCGTGCGCCCGCGCCGCGGCCTCAGCCTCGCCGGCGCCGCCCGCGGCGACCGCCGCCCTCGCCGCCATCCGAGCCGCCGAACTTCACCGCCGGGATCTCGGCCACCCCTTCGAGCGCCTTGAACACCGCCGTCTTGTGCGGCACCGCGATGGCGTCGACGAAATGCTCCTGGAAGCGCGGCTCGACCGCCGTCTCCACCTTCTCGATCCGGCGGACGGTGGACTGGATCTCGGCCCGCGCGGTCTTGTCGACCAGGGCGATGCGCGCGCCGGTGCCCGCGGCGTTGCCCGCGCTGACCACCTGGTCCAGCGGGCAATCCGGGATCATCCCCAGCACCATGGCGTGCATGGGCGAGATATGGGCGCCGAAGGCCCCCGCCAGCACCACCCGCTCCACCGCGTCGACGCCGCGGCGGTCCATCAGCAGCCTCGCGCCCGCCATCAGCGCCGCTTTCGCCAGCTGGATCGCGCGCACGTCGCCTTGCGTGACGGTGATCAGCGGGCCGCCCGCCGCGCGCCCGTCATGGACGACATAGGCGTGGGTGCGCCCCTCGGGGATCGTGACGGGCAGGCCGATCTGCTCGGCCGAGCCGACCGCGCCGTCCTCGTCGATGATGCCGGCGAGGCGCATCTCGGCCACCGCCTCGATGATGCCCGAGCCGCAGATGCCGGTGACGGCGCCGTGGTCGAAGCCATCCTCGTCCGACCAGAGCTCCGAGCCGATGACCCGGAAGCGGGCCAGCTTGGTGACCGGGTCGATGCGGATCCGCTCGATGGCGCCCGGCGCGGCGCGCTGGCCCGAGGAGATCTGCGCGCCCTCGAAGGCCGGGCCGGTCGGGGAGGAGCAGGCCATCAGCCCGTCCTTGTCGCCCAGCACGATCTCGGCGTTGGTGCCCACGTCGACGATGAGGGTGAGCTTGTCGGCCTCCTGCGGCGCCTCCGACAGCACCACCGCGGCGGCGTCGGCGCCGACATGGCCCGCCACGCAGGGCAGGATGTGGACCCGGCCCGCGGCGGCCATCGGCAGGCCGAGATCGCGCGCCTCGAGCGCCACGGCGTCCGAGGTGGCCAGCGCGAAGGGCGCCCAGCCCAGCTCCTTCGGGTCCACGCCCAGCAGCAGGTGGTGCATCACCGGGTTGCACACGAACACCGCGTCATGGACGGCGGCGGGGGCGGCGCCGGCCTCGGCGCAGACCTCCTCGATCAGCGCGCCGAGCGCGTCGCGCACCGCGCGGGTCATCTCGGCCGCGCCGCCCTCGTTCATCATGGAATAGGAGACGCGGGACATCAGGTCCTCGCCATAGCGGATCTGCGGGTTCATCCGCCCGCCCGAGGCGAGGACGTCGCCCGTCGCCAGGTCGCACAGGTGGCAGGCGATGGTGGTGGAGCCGAGATCGAAGGCGAGACCCAGCGGCGGGGTCTCGTCGAAGCCCGGGGCGATGTCGATGATGACGGGCGCGGTCCCGTCCTCGGAGGCGTCGTGGACGGTGACGGTGACCTGCCAGTTCCCCTCCCGCAGCACCGGCTGCAGGCGGGTGAGGATTGCGAGCGGGCAGCGCGCGCCATGGACGCCCCACTGGGCGGCGAGCGCGTCCTGCAGGCGCTCGAGGTCGCCCGACGGCTCGTGCATGTTCGGCTCTTCGACGACGACGAGGTACCGGCGCACGACCGGGTTCACCTCGACCGCGCGGACCTCGGCGCGCTTGCGCACCACCTGCTTGTGGACCTGGGATTCGGGCGGCACGTCGATCACGCAGTCGCCCTGGATCTCGGCCTGGCAGCCGAGGCGGCGGCCGGGCTTCAGCCCGCGGATGCGGTCATAGCGTTCCTCGACCGCGTTGACCGGGGACAGCGCGTCGGCCTCGACATGCAGGCCGTGCTTGGGAAAATCGCCGACCCCCGGCTCGCACTGGCACTTGGAGCAGATGCCGCGCCCGCCGCAGACGCTGTCGAGGTCCACCCCGAAGCGGCGGGCGGCGTCGAGCACCTTGGTGCCGCGCGCCACGCGCCCCCGCTTGCCCGAGGGGGTGAAGATCACGAGCGGGTCCTGGCTCTGGTCGGTCATTGAAGGCTCCGAAGGGGGAATTGCATCGCGTGAAGGGGCGGCATCGGGTCATTTAGGCCGATCCGGGCGGGGAAGAAAGCGGCCTGTGCGGCGCCGGATATCGCGGATGCGGCGCCGGGCGGGAAAACCGGGCGGCGGCGGCGGGGGGCGGAGACGCTTCGGCGGGCGTTGAAATGTCTCGCCTTCGAAGCCCGCGCTTCCTGCGGCCGCGCGCGGCGGATACTGTGCGCCCAGTCGCGTCAATTGTTTCGGAGTTCGCCGCCATGGTGTCCGCCAGCTGGTCCCGCCCCGCCGCCTCTCTCGCCGCGCTGATCGCCGCGCTGGCGCTGGCCGCGCCCGTCGCCGCGCAGCAGGCCGCCGCGCCCGCCGCGCCGGGCGCCGCGCCCGAGGCCGCGCCGCAGGGGCCCGCGCCGGTGCGGGTGATCTCGCTCGGCGGGCTGACCGCCGCCGCCGCGGGCGTCGCCGCCGACCTGATGGCGGCGCGCGAGCTCGCCGCGCTCGAGGTCAACGCCGGCGGCGGGCTGGCGGATGGCGCGCCGCTGGCGCTCGAGCCGGTGGACGTGGGCTGCGCCGGGGACGAGGCCGACGCGGCCGGGAGCGTCGCGGCGCAGAGCTACGAGGCCGCCGCCGCCGTCGCCTTCCTCGGGCCGGTCTGCTCGGACGCGGCGCTGTCGGCGGCCGAGGCGGCGATCGCGCTCGGCGCGCCGCTGATCTCGGACGGGGCCACCACGCCCGCGCTCTCGGCGCTCGAGGATGGCGACCTGGTGTTCCGCACCGCGGCCGTGGACACCCATGCCGCCGAGGCGCTGGTGGAGCTGGCGCAGCGACGCCGCTACGCCTCGGTCGCCGTGGCGCACGGGGACGACGCCTGGGGGCAGGGGCTGGCCGAGGCCTTCGCCGGGGCGGCCCGCGCGGCGGGGATCGAGGTCCGCGCGATGCAGGGCTTCTCGGACGGCGACGACGATTACACCGACGACATGCGCGCGCTGGCCGGGATCGGCGCGGCGGATGCGCTGGCGCTGTTCGCCTATGCGGGCGGCGGCGGCGAGGCGGCGCTGAAGGCGGCGCTGCGCGAGGGGGCCTGGGGCGCGGTGATCGGCGGCGACGGGCTGCTGGACGACGCGGTGGCGCGCTCGGTCGGGACGCTGAACCTGACGCGGGTGACGCTGGTCGCGCCGGCGCCCGACCGCGGGCTGGCGGCCTGGTCGGCCTTCGCCGAGGCGGCCCGCGCGCAGGGGCTCGACCCCGCCGCGCCGCTGGCCGCGCAGGGCTATGACGCCGCGATGGTGCTGGCGCTGGCGCTGGTGCGCTCGGGCGGCGAGGGCGGCGCGGCGCTGGCGGCCGCGATTCGCGAGGTGACCGCCCCCGGCGCGCCGCAGGTGCTGCCGGGCGACTGGGCCCGGGCGAAGCGCCTCGCGGCGCAGGGGCCGGTGCGCTACATGGGCGCCTCGGGGCCGCTGGGCTTCGACGCGGCGGGCGACGCGCGGCCCGGCTTCGCGGCCTGGCGGGCCCATGCCGGGTCCTGGCGTCCAGGCCCGCTGCGCTGAGGCGGGCCGTCCTCGGCGGCGGCGGCGGCGCGCCTGATTTCGTAGACCGGCGGGGTCCGAACGGCCGGGATCGATTCGCACCGCCGGGCCGGCGCGCCGCCCGCGGTCGCCATGCCCGATGCGCCGCGCCCCGGCGCGGGCCGGCCGGGCGCAGGCCCCCGGGGCGAGGGACGCGAAAGGGGGAAGCGGATGCACGCCGGGCGCGAGTTCCGCCGGGCGCGCCCGCCGGTAAGGCGCTGCTGCGGCGCGGCGTGCGGCGTGCGCTGCGGCGGCTTTTCACAGCTTCTTTTGGAAACTACAATCTTTTCGCACCGCACGTGAACGGTTCTAGGCGCCTATACCTGATTAATTCGATTCCATCCCTTGCGCCGAACCGGGATTAACCCAATGATTGCGCCGACCCTGCGCGCGCGCCCCCGGCGCGCGGCGGGGCGAAGCGGCGACGCCGCCCGCCGACGCGCCCCTCTTATCCGCGTCGCGGCGCCGCCGGTTCCGGGATCGCCCTGCTTGCCGCGGGGGGAACACGCGCCGTGCGGCGCGTCCGCCTGGGCGGGTCCCGCCATCTGTGTTCACACGGTCCCCCGCGCGGGCGGAGGCCGCCTGTTCCGCCGCGTGCGGAGCATCGCGCCGGGCGAGGGGGCGGGCGACGGCCCCCTTCGCGCGGCGCTTCAGGGAGGAAGGCATGCGCATCGCGTACAGGAAGATGCTCGCCGCGTTGGTCTGCGCGGGACTCGGCGGGCAGGCGGCGGCTCAGGACGCCGCCCAGGATACCATCTCCATCGGCCTCGTGCTGCCGATGACCGGCGTCTACGCCGTGCTGGGCAAGGAGATCGAGGCGGGCTTCAAGCTCGGGCTCGAGGGCTACAGCGACGTCGGCGTGAACTTCACCATGGCGCTGTCGGACACCGCCGCCGACGTGCCCACCGGCGTGGCCGTGACGCGCGAGATGATCGAGGAGCGCAAGGTCGACGTGCTGGTCGGCCTCGTCTCCTCGGCCGTGCTCGGCAATGTGCGCGACATGGTGCATGACGCGCGCACGCCGCTGATCGTGGCCAACGCGGGCAACGACCACGCCACCGGGAAGTCCTGCAGCCCCTACGTGGTGCGCGTGTCCTTCTCGAACGCGCAGGTCAACCGGCCGATGGGGACCTGGCTGGCGCAGCAGGGGCTGAAATCGGCCTACCTGCTGGCCCCCGACTACGCCGCCGGCCGCCAGCATGTCGGCGCCTTCCGCAAGACCTTCGAAGCCGCGGGCGGCAAGGTGCTGGGCGAGGATTACACCCCCTTCGGCAAGACCGACGAATTCGGCCCCTACCTCAAGAAGGCCTGGGCCACCGGCGCCGAGGCGGTCTACGTGTTCTACGCGGGCGGCGAGGCGATCAAGTTCGTCAAGCAGTACCATGCCCTGGCGAAGGCCGAGGGCGAGGACGCGAAGCTCTTCGGGTCGGGCTTCCTGACCTCGCCGCTCTACAGCCACGTGCAGGGCGAGGCGGTCGAGGGCGTGATCGTGTCCTCGCATTACGCGCCGACCATCTCCAACGCCTCGAACCGGGTGTTCCGCCGCAAGTGGCAGCGCCTGACGGGCCGCGAACCGTCGGAATTCGCCGTCCAGGGCTATGACGCCGCGCGCGTGCTGGCCGAGGCGGTGGCCAACGGCGCCCGCGGGCGCGAGGGCATCGCCGAAGCGCTGGCCCACGTGAAGTTCTCCGGCCCGCGCGGGACGATCATCGTGGACGAGAAGACCAACAACCTCGCCCAGCCGATTTATGTCTACCGCAACGACCGCACCGCCGACGGCAAGATCGACCAGAAGATCCTGGCCGCCCTGCCGATCGAGGCGGACGCGCCGAATGGCTGCGTGATGCAGCGCTGAGGCGGGCGCGGCCCCTCCCGGGGGCGGCGACACGGAGCGGGCGGGCGCAGCGATGCGCCCGCCCGTTCGCGTTTTGCGGGGGCGACGCCGAGGCCGGGGGCGGGGCAGGGGGCGCGGGCGCAGCTTGTCGGGACAAGAAGCGGCCCGCGGGTCATGCCACCAAGGACGGGACAGAAGCAGCCCCCCGCGAAAGGCCCCTGCCATGTACGACGCCACGCGCCCCGACCATGACTTCTCCGAGGCCCACCAGGCCTTCCGCGCCAGCCTGCGCGCCTTCGTCGAGGCCGAGATCATCCCCAACCTCCCCGCGTGGGAGGCCGCCGGGCGGCTGCCGCGCGACCTCTACCGCAAGGCCGCCGCGGTCGGCGTGCAGGGCGCGGTGTTCCCCGAGGCGCTCGGCGGTTCGGGCGGGGATCTCTTCATGCAGATGGTGCTGACCGAGGAGCTGTCGCGCGCAGGCGCCGGGGGCGTGGTCGCCTCGCTCTGCTCCCATTCCATCGCCATCCCGCCGATCGTCCGGCACGGCTCCGATGACCTGAAGGCCCGCGTCGCGGTCCCGGTGATCGCGGGCGAGGCCATCGCCGCGCTGGCGATCACCGAGCCGGGGGGCGGGTCGGACGTCGCCGCGCTGCGCACCACCGCGCGGCGGGACGGGGATGATTTCGTGGTGGACGGGGAGAAGATCTTCATCACCTCGGGGATGCAGGCCGATTTCATCACCGCCGCGGTGCGCACGGACCCGTGCAGCCAGGGCATGTACGGGATCAGCCTGCTGGTGATCCCCGGCGATGCGAAGGGGCTGGAGCGCTCGCCCCTCGACAAGATGGGCTGGCACGCCTCGGACACCGCGCATCTGCGCTTCGACGGGGTGCGCGTGCCCGCCGCCAACCTGGTGGGCGAGGAAGGCGCGGGGTTCCGCGCGGTGATGATGAATTTCAACGACGAGCGGCTGTTCATGGCCGCCCAGGCCGCGGCGATGGCGCAGGTCTGTTTCGACGAGGCGCTGTCCTGGGCGCGCGAGCGCCGCGCCTTCGGCAAGCCGCTGATCGAGCAGCAGGTGATCCGCCACAAGCTCGCCGACATGGCCGGGCGGATCGATGCGGCGCGCACCCTGGCCTATGACGTGACGCGGCGGCGGATGGCGGGGCTGGATCCGCTGAATATCCACGTGGCGCGCACCAGCATGGCCAAGGTGATGGCGACCGACGCGATGAAATTCTGCGCGGACGAGGCGGTGCAGATCCTCGGCGGCATGGGCTTCATGCGCGGAACCGCCTCGGAGCGGATCTATCGCGAGGTCAAGGTGATGACCATCGGCGGCGGAACCGACGAGACGATGCGGAACCTGGCGGCGGCGCAGCTGGGGTTTTGAGGGGGCTTGGCGGGGTGTTCGCCCGGGGGCGCCGCTTGGCGGGGGGGGGGGGGGGGGGGGGGGGGGGGGGGGGGGGGGGGGGGGGGGGGGGGGGGGGGGGGGGGGGGGGGGGG
>NZ_JBOCEF010000015.1:0-88559 GCF_050586345.1 Rhodovulum sp. DZ06 | reverse complement strand
ACAACCTGTCCAAGGAAGGCTACGCCGTCTCGCTGCAAAGCGACGGCGACGAGGCGCTGATCTCGGTCGAGGAGGAGCTCCCACCCGCATCCGGTTGCGCTTGGCGGGAGCCGGGGCTCGCAATATGCTGCGGCGTATGAGCGCCCAGATCGAACAATCTCCCGAACTCGACCGTATCGACCGCGCGATCCTGCGCGTGTTGCAGCAGGAAGGGCGGCTCTCCAACGCCGACCTCGCCGCACGGGTGCACCTGTCGCCCTCGGCCTGCCACCGCCGCGTCGCGCGGCTGGAGGCGAAGGGCGTGATCCGCGGATATGCCGCCCTCGTGGCGCCGCGGGCGCTGGGGCGCGGCTCGACCGTGTTCGTGGAGATCACCCTCGCGGGCCAGAGCACCGAGGCGCTGGAGGCCTTCGAGGCCGCCGCCGCCGCCCTGCCGGACGTGATGGAGTGCCACCTGATGGCGGGCGCCGCGGATTACCTCTTGAAGGTCGTCACCCGCGGGGCCGACGACTTCGCCCGCATCCACCGCGAACAACTCTCGAGCCTGCCGGGCGTCGCGCGGATGCAGAGCAGCTTCTCGCTGAAGGAAGTGTCTCGCCGATCCGCCCTGCCGGTGGACTGAGGCGCCCTCAGATCCCCAGCGCCGTCGCGCTCCAGATCACCGCCATGCCGACCACGATGGCGGCGATGGCGTTGCGGGTGACGGCGCCGACGGCCAGCGCGGCGAAGGCGGCGGCGACGCGCACCGGGTCGGGCTCGCCCCCCGTCGCCTTGGGCCAGGCCACCATCGGCGCCACCAGCGCCGGGATCACCGTCACCGGCACATAGCGCAGCAGCCGCGTCGCCCAGTCCGGCAGCGTCCGCCCGCCAAGCGCCCCGATGAAGGACCAGCGCACCAGGAACGTGCCCAGCCCCAGCGACAGGATCGCCGCCCAGAGCGTCGCGTCGGAAACCCCGCCATTCATGCGCCCGTCTCCTCGGCCTGGCCGGCGGGGGGAAAGCCCGCCCGCGCCCGCAGCGCGTCCATCCGCAGCTCGGTGAAGGCGCCGACGCCCATCCCGACCAGCGCCGCGACGATCAGGCCCGCATTGTAGGGCAGCCCCGCCAGCAGCAGCGCGATCACGATCGCGACGCCCGCCGCCAGCAGGTTCGGCAGCCCGCGCAGCATCGGCGCCGCCACCGCGCAGAAACAGATCGGCACCGCGAAATCGAGCGACCAGGACGCCGGGATCGCCGCCCCGATCTCGATCCCCAGCCAGGTCGCCACGTACCAGAACGGGCAGACCGGCGCGGCGACGCCGAAGTAATAGGCCAGCTTCTCGGGCCCCGTCATCTCCGGCCGCTCGGTGAAGCGGCGGATCGAGACCGCGTAGACCTGGTCGACCAGGAAATAGGCCGCGACGGCGCGCGCCCAGCCCGGCGCCTTGCCGATATGCGGCGCCATCGAGGCCGAGTACATCGCCATGCGCATGTTCACCACCAGCCCCGTCAGCACCGCGATGAAGGCGGGCGCGCCCTGCTGCAGAAGCTCCAGCGTCGCGAACTGAGAGGCCCCGGCGATCACCAGCGCCGACATGGTCATCGTCTCGACGATGTCGAGCCCGGCCTCGGTCGCCACCACGCCGAACAACATGCCGAAGGGGAACACCACCAGCAGGAAGGGGGCGCCGTGCGAGGCCCCTTTCAGGAAGGCGGCGCGGGTCTGGTCGGCGGGCATGGGATCTCCGTGTTGCAGGGACGGCGCGGGGCGGGAAGCGCGGACCATAGCACCGCCGCGCATTGCTGCACACGCGAAGGATTTTGGCCGCGCGCATCACGAGCCTTGATCGCGCCCGCCTCCCGCCGCGCCGATCGTGTCGCGCCTCCCGCCGCGCCGCGCCGCGTCCGGCGCCCCGATCATGTCGCGCCGCTCCCGCCGCGCCGCTCCCGCCGCCCGGGCCGCCCGGCGCCCGGGGAGGGATGAGCCGCGCGGCGCCCGGCCCTGCGCGCGGGGCGGGTTTTCGGACCCGCAAAGCGGTGTTATGGCGAAACCATCTCCGCCTTTCCCCCCGAAGGATCCGCCATGCCCCGCCGCGCCCCAAGCCGCCTGCCGTCGCGCCCCCGCTGCACCGGCCCCGGCCATGCGCCGCGCGCGGGCCGCGCCGGGCGCCGCGCGGAGGCCGGCGCATGAGCGCCCCGCGCCCCGCCATCCTCTCCGCCCCCGGGCTGCAGACCGCGGTCCTTTACGCCGCCACCTTCGCGGCGATGGGGGTGTTCCTGCCGTTCTGGCCGCTCTGGCTGGCCGACAAGGGCCTGTCGGACGCCGAGATCGGCGCCTATTCCGCCGCCGGGATGGCGGCGCGGGTGGCGGCGGGGATCTTCGTGCCCGCGCTGGCCGACCGGCTCGACGCGCGCCGGGCGGTGCTGCTGGCGCTGGGGCTCACCGGGGCGGCGGCGACGCTGGCGCACCCGCTGGCGCCCATCGGGCCGTGGCTGCTGCTGGCGACGCTGGTGGTCTCGGGGGCGTTCTCGGGGATGATCCCGCTCGGCGACGCGCTGGGGGCGGCGGCGGCGCGGGTTTACGGCTTCGGCTATGCCCAGGCCCGCAGCGCGGGCTCGCTCGCCTTCCTGCTGGTCAGCCTCGCGATGGGATCGCTGGTCGCCTGGGTCGGGATCGGCATCGCCGTCCCGGTCATGGCCGGGTTCTTCGCCGCCGCCGCCCTCTCGGGCTACACCCATCCCGGCGGCGGGCGCGCCAAGGCGCTGGTGCGCCCGAGCAAGGCCGATTTCACCCGCCTCATCACCTCGCGCAGCTTCCTGGTGTTCACCGCCGCCATCGGCTTCGCCCAGTCCTCCCACGCGGTCTATTACGCCTACAGCTCGGTCCACTGGCGCGCGCTGGGGCTGGGGGACGGAGAGATCGGCGCCCTCTGGGCCTTCGGCGTGGCGGTCGAGGTCGCGCTGATGCTGCTCTGGGGCGGCAAGCTGGTGGCCAAGTTCGGCCCGGCGGGGACCATCGCGCTCTCGGGTCTCGCCGGGACCCTGCGGTGGAGCGCCATGGCGCTGGACCCGGTCGGCCCCGCGCTCTGGGCCCTGCAGGGCTTGCACGCGGTCAGCTTCGCGGCGGGGCATCTCGGGGCCATCGCCTTCATCCAGGCCGCGGCGCCCGAGCGACTGGCCGCGGCGGCGCAGGGCCTCTACGGCGCCGCGGGGCAGGGGCTGCTGGTGGCGGGCTCCATGGCGCTGGCGGCGATGATCTACCCGGTGGCGGGGGGGATGACCTACCTGATGGCGGCGGCGATGGCGGCGGTGGGCTGCGGCTTCGCGCTGGCGCTGCGCACCCGCTGGCATGGCGGGCCGATCGCCTGAAGACCCGCCCCGCGGGATGAGAAAAGGGGCGGCCCCGGCGGGCCGCCCCTTTTTTGCGTCACGCCCTTGCGGCGCGCCTCAGTCGAACGCCCCCAGCGCGCGGGCCGAGAGCATGTAGGCCCGCCCGGTGCGTGTATCCGCGATACGCGGCATCTGGGCGGCGCCGTCGGGTTCCTCCGCCACCCGGCGCAGCAGCGCCTCGTAGCGGCGCATCAGGTGCTGGGCGGTGTCGCGGAAGATCGAGTCGTGGCGCGACAGGGCCCGCACCGTGTCCACCGCCTCGGCGTCCTGCACCCCGCCGATGGCCGAGGCCTGCGGCCCGCGCGCGCCCGCGGTGAAGGCGGCCCAGTCCTCGGGCGCCGCCGGGACCACCGACAGGTCCTCCATGTAGACATTGTGCTGGGCGAGCTGCGTCAGCGCGTCCTCGGCCGCCTGCAAGAGGTCCGAGACCAGCGGGTCGCGCACGGCCTTCTCCAGCGCCGCGAAGCCCTCGCGGTCATCGGCGTCGCGCGGGAAGTCGAGCGCGCGCGCAAGGCTGTCCCAGTCGGCGCCGTCCTCGGGGGCGGTTTCCTCCTCGATCGCCCCGGGCGGGGGGGCGAGGTCCGAAAGCTGCATCGTCGTGGTCAGCGCGGATTCCGGCGCCTCGGTCTCGGTCGGGCGCGCAGCGGGGCGCGGGGCAGGGGCCGCCGGGGCAGGGGCCGGGGCGGCGGGCGCCGCGTCGAAGGGCAGGCCGGGTTCGGCGTCGGTCGCGGCCCCCGGAGCAGGGTCGACCCGCGGCGCTTCCGGCGCGGGGGTCGGCGCGGGGCCGGAGATGCGCGCGGCCGGGGCCTCGGCGAAGCCCGGGGCCGGTTCGGGGCGCGGCGCGGGCGTGATCCCGGGCGCGGGTTCGCGGGCCGGTTCGGGCGCGGGCGCGTCCGCCTCCATCGCGGCGGGCGCGGCGCCCTCGGCCAGGCTCTCGACCCGGGCCAGCAGGCGGCTGCGCTCGGCCGCCGCGGCGTCGAGCCGGGCCGACAGCGCGGCCTCCGTCTCCTGCCGCGCGGCGCGTTCTTCGGCGAGGGCGGCGCGCACGGCCTCCTGCACCGCGCGGCCGATCTTCGCGGGATCGGCCTGCGGGGCCTCGGCGCGCGGCAGGGCCGGGGAAGCCGGGGCGGCGCGGCGGGCGAAGAGGGCGACGGCGGCGACGAGCGCGGGCGGCGCGGTGACGGCGAGCGCGAGGGCCGCCGCCTCGGAGGGGGCGAGCGCGACGCCCGCGCTCAGCAGCCCGTAGCCGATGGCGCCTTCCGCGATCAGCCAACCGGCGGCGAGCCCCGCCGCGGCGCCTGCGCCGGGTCCTTGCGGGGCGGGCGTGCCGCCGGGGGCGCGTCGATCATCCTGGGTCATGCGCGATCCGCTTCGTTCGCCTTGGGGCCGGGGCCTTCGGGGCCGGGCCCTGGCCCGGGCCGCCCGGCGCGGGCGGCCCATGGCCGGGTCGCCCCAAAGGGGCGCGTGAGGTGTCGCCCCAAAGGGGCGCGTGAGGTTTCGCCCCAAAGGGGCGCGTGAGGTGTCGCCCCAAAGGGGCGCGTGAGGTGTCGCCCCAAAGGGGCGCGTATGCTGTCGCCCCAAGGGGGCGCGTAACAGGTCGCCCCGGAAGGGCGCCTGGAAGCCGTCCCAAGGGGGCGCGGGGGCGCGCCCCGAAAGCCGCGCGCCGGGCGCCGCCCCATGGGCCGACTGGGGGGCGCCGCGGCGCCCCCGCCCGGGTCAGACGAAGCGGACCTCGAGCACCTCGTAGGACTTGCCGCCGCCGGGGGTCATCACCTCGACGCTGTCGCCCTCTTCCTTGCCGATCAGGGCGCGGGCGAGGGGGGACTTGAGGTTGAGCTTGCCATTGGCGATGTCGGCCTCGACCTCGCCCACGATCTGGTAGGTCTTCTCTTCGTCCGTGTCCTCGTCCACCAGCTTGACGGTGGCGCCGAACTTGATCGACCCGGACATCTTCGACGGGTCGATCACCTCGGCCCGCGAGATCAGGCCCTCGAGCTCCTGGATCCGGCCCTCGATATGGGACTGCTGCTCGCGCGCGGCGTGGTATTCCGCGTTCTCGGACAGGTCGCCATGCTCGCGCGCTTCCGCGATCGCGGCGATCACCGCCGGGCGCTTCTCGGTCTTGAGAGTCTTCAGCTCCCGGTCCAGCGCGGCGAATCCGTTCGCCGTCATGGGCACTTTTTCCATGCCTGCGCTTCCTCGTTCTCTTGCGCGCCGCCCGGGGCCCTTGCCTGGCCGTCGGGCGCGCGATTTTCATATTCCGCCGCGCCGCCGGGGCCCGTGTCGCCCGCCCCGGTCCGGGATGACCCGGAGCGGCGCGAGGGGCCCGAGGCGCCGGGCCGCTTCGCGGGGGCGCGGGGCCCGCAAAACGACCGGCAGCCGCGCATGGAGCGCGGCTGCCGTCCTCGTAGGGAAAAACGATAGGCGCCGTGGGGCGGGGTTGCAAGGGGTGGAAAGCGCCGCCGGGGCGGGGTTTTCGTTAACGATGCGTGCAGGATGCCGCCGCCGCCCGGCCGGCGGGCGCCGGCGGGCTCAGCGATCCACCTTCACGGGCGCCGGGACCGGCGCGCCGGTCTCCAGCGCCGTGCGCCAGTGGGACCGGCACAGCGCCACGTACCGCTCGTTGCCGCCGACCTCGACCTGGGCGCCCTCGGCCATCGCCCGCCCCTCGGCGTCCAGCCGCGCGACCATGGTCGCGTTGCGCCCGCAATGGCAGATCGTGCGCGCCTCGCGCAGCGAATCCGCGATCGCCATCAGCGCGGCCGAGCCGGGGAACAGCTCGCCCCGGAAATCCGTGCGCAGCCCGTAGCACATCACCGGCAGCCCGAGGTCATCCGCCGCCCGCGCCAGCTGCCAGACCTGGGCGGGGCTGAGGAACTGCGCCTCGTCCACCAGCACGCAGGCGAGGTCGGGACCGTCGGCCGCCGCCGCCTCCGCCTGCCGCGCCCGCAGGCGCTCGAACAGATCGTCCCCGTCGGCATACAGCTCGGCCCGGTCGGCGATGCCGATGCGCGACGCGATGGTCCCGGCCCCCGCGCGGTCGTCCAGCGCGGCGGTCAGCAGCAAGGTGCCCATGCCCCGCTCGCGGTAGTTGTAGGACGCCTGCAGCAGCAGCGTCGACTTGCCCGCGTTCATCGAGGAGTAGGTGAAATAAAGCTTGGCCATGGCGCCGGGTGATAGCGCCATCGGCCGCGGATGGCGAGGGGGCCGCGCCCGTGCCCGGCGCCCGTCTCAAGGATTTCGCAACTTTTCGACGCTTTGTCCGGGACGGGCCCGCCGGCCGGGCGCGTTGACCGCCCCGGCGCGGGGGCCTACCTCTGGACCCACGCAAGCCGTTGCGGTCCGCCAGCCCCGGAGGCGCAGGATGTACACGTTCGCCGCCCCGATCTCCGCGCAGATCTGGGACATGAAATACCGCCTCAAGGACGCCTCGGGCGCGCCGCTGGACGCGGCGGTCGAGGACACCTGGTCCCGCGTCGCCCATGCGCTGGCGGCCGAGGAGGCGGAGCCGGACCTCTGGGCCCCCCGCTTCCAGGCGGCGCTGCACGATTTCAAGGTGATCCCGGCGGGGCGGATCCTGGCCGGGGCGGGCACGGACCGCTCGGTCACCCTGTTCAACTGCTTCGTGATGGGGACCATCCCCGACAGCATGCCGGGCATCTTCGACGCGCTGAAGGAAGCGGCGCTGACGCTGCAGCAGGGCGGCGGCATCGGCTATGACTTCTCGACCATCCGGCCGAAGGGCGCGCAGGTCGACGGGGTGGCCGCCGACGCCGCCGGGCCGATCCCCTTCATGGATGTGTGGGATTCGATGTGCCGCACGATCATGTCCGCGGGCGCCCGGCGCGGCGCGATGATGGCGACGCTGCGCTGCGATCACCCGGATATCGAGGATTTCGTCGAGGCCAAGCGCGACCCGGCCCGCCTGCGCAACTTCAACCTCTCGGTCCTGGTCACCGACCCGTTCATGGCGGCGGTCGAGGCGGATTCCGACTGGCCGCTGGTCTTCGGGGGCCGCACCTTCCGGACCATCCGCGCCCGCGCCCTGTGGGACCGGATCATGCAGGCCACCTACGACGTGGCCGAGCCGGGGGTGATCTTCATCGACCGGATCAACCGCCTCAACAACCTGAACTACGCCGAGACCATCTCCGCCACCAATCCCTGCGGCGAGCAGCCCCTGCCGCCCTATGGCGCGTGCCTGCTCGGCTCGGTCAACCTCGCCGCGCTGGTCAACGACCCGTTCGGGCCCGCCGCCGCGCTGGACGAGGGCGAGCTGGAGCGTCTCACCCGCCTCGCCGTGCGCATGCTGGACGACGTGGTCGACGCCTCGCGCTTCCCGTTGCCGCAGCAGGAGGCGGAGGCGCGGGCCAAGCGGCGCATCGGCCTCGGGGTCACCGGCCTCGCCGATGCGCTGGCGATGACCGGGCTGCGCTACGGGGCCGAGGACGCGGCCGAGGCGACGGCGCGCTGGCTGAAATGCCTCGCCCGCGCGGCCTATCTCGAAAGCGCCGCGCTGGCGGCCGAGAAGGGCGCCTTCCCCCTCTGCGACCGCGAGGCGCTGGCGGCGGGCGACATGGCGACCCGGCTCGGCCCCGAGGTGCAGGCGGCGATCCGCGCCCACGGGCTGCGCAACGCGCTGCTGACCTCCATCGCGCCCACGGGGACCATCTCCCTGCTCGCGGGCAACGTGTCCTCGGGGATCGAGCCGATCTTCGCCCTCTCGTACCGCCGCACGGTGATCCAGCGCGACGGCTCGAAGAAGACGGAAGAGGTGGTCGACCACGCCGTCCAGGTCTGGCGCGACCGCTTCGGCGACGCGCCGCTGCCGGACCACGTGGTCGACGCCCAGTCCCTGGCCCCGGAAGAGCACGTGCGGATGCAGGCCGCGGCCCAGGCCTGGGTCGACAGCTCGATCTCCAAGACCATCAACCTGCCCGAGGACATCTCCTTCGCGGAGTTCAAACAGGTCTACCGGATGGCCTGGGACCAGGGCTGCAAGGGCTGCACGACCTACCGGCCCAACGCGGTGACGGGCTCGGTGCTCGAAGCCGCCGCGCCGCCCGCCCCGCAGGCGCAGCCGAAGCCCCCCGCCCCGGCGCCCATCGACGGCGACTGGTCCGAGCACCCCATGAGCCGTCCCGGAGAGCTTCCGGGCATGACCTACAAGATCAAGTGGCCGGAATCCGAGCACGCGATCTACATCACCGTCAACGACGTGGAGGAGGGCGGCCGCCGCCGCCCGTTCGAGGTGTTCATCAACTCCAAGAACATGGAGCACTACGCCTGGACCGTGGCCCTGACCCGGATGATCTCGGCCGTGTTCCGCCGCGGCGGCGACGTGTCCTTCGTGGTCGAGGAGCTCAAGGCCGTGTTCGACCCGCGCGGCGGCGCCTGGATGCAGGGGCGCTACGTGCCCTCGATCCTCGCCGCCATCGGCGAGACGATCGAGACGCACATGATCTCCATCGGCTTCATCGACGGGACCGCCCGCGGCGCCCTCGCCCCCGGGGCGGCCGAAACGGCGCCCGAAAGGGGGGCGGACAGCCCGCCGCGCGGCCCGGCCTGCCCCAATTGCGGCAGATACGCGATGCGCAAGGTGGAAGGCTGCCTCACCTGTCAGGAATGCGGACACTCCAAATGCGGCTGATCCGAATCATATTTCGCCACGAAAATCTGTGAAACCCATGATTCGTCTCCGAAGCCGCCACAAATCCGCGGCGACAGGATGCAAATGCAACCTGAGCGCGAGCAATGGGCGCCGCATTTGACCCGTTGGTCGCAAAATGCCGTACCCGATTTACAAAAACTGCTGTTTTCCTTTTCAGGAGGTTCACGCGACGTGCAGGTTGTCTTCAGCCGCCACGGCGGCTTGAGCGTAGATGAGTGCAGCGTCAGCAGTATCCCGAGCGTTTTGCGGGAAACGCCCCCAGGGCCCCCAGGCCTGACGGGCGGAAAGTCGAAGGTTGCGTTTGCGTGGACCCGCAAGGGGACGCCGCGTCGGGTCGAGGGGGATCCGACGAGCATCCACAGACGATTGGCGGCCGCGTCCAGCGTATCCGGGCGGGGTCCGAGCCATGAACGTCGTCCGGACAGGCGACGTGGAGCGCGGCGGTGCAGGGGGGACCTGCCGCCGCGCTTTTTTCTTGCCCGCCGCCCGCCGCGCCGTTCCCGGCCCGCCCCACGCCGCGCCGATCCTCCCCAGTCCGGCGCCCGGCCCTCCGCCCGCTCTCAAGTGTTGCGCAAATCCCGCTGCGGCCGCGCGCGCGCCCGCGCCCGCGCGCGCGGCTCTCGACGTCGTGAGGCGCCGTAACCATTTGTGATCCATTCGGCGGAACGCCTTCCTTTTCTCCGCCCTGCCTTGGGAGAGGCCCATGGACATGTTGGACACCGCGCTCCTGTTCGATTCCGGCGCCGCGATCGCCCTCGTGATCTTCGCGATCATCTTCACCCTGCTCTCGGTCAAATCGGTGCCGCAGGGCGAGGAATGGACCGTCGAACGCTTCGGGCGCTTCGTGCGCACCCTCCATCCCGGCCTCAATTTCGTGATCCCGGTGATGGACCGCGTCGGCCGCCGCCTGAACATGATGGAGACCGTGCTCGACATCGACGAGCAGGAGGTGATCACCCGCGACAACGTGCAGGTGCGCGCCGACGCCGTCGCCTTCTACCAGGTGGTCGACAGCGCCGCCGCGGCCTACGAGGTGCGCGACCTCACGCGCGCGCTCAACAACCTCGCCATGACCAACATCCGCACCGTGATCGGCGCCATGGACCTCGACGAGGTGCTCTCCAACCGCGACGCCATCAACGGCAAGCTGCTCGGGGTGATCGACGACGCCTCCAACCCCTGGGGCGTGAAGGTCACGCGGGTCGAGATCAAGGACCTCGCGCCGCCCAACGACATCATCCAGTCCATGGCCCGCCAGATGAAGGCCGAGCGCGACAAGCGCGCCGAGATCCTGACCGCCGAGGGCCGCAAGCAGGCCGCGATCCTCGATGCCGAGGGCGAGAAGGAGGCCCAGATCCGCGAGGCGGAGGGCCGCCGCCAGGCCGCGTTCCTGGACGCCGAGGCGCGCGAGCGGTCGGCCGAGGCCGAGGCGCGGGCGACCGAGATGGTCAGCCGCGCCATCGCCGAGGGCGACATCCAGGCGGTGAACTACTTCGTCGCCCAACGCTATACCGAGGCGCTGCAGGGCATCGGCTCCTCGCCCAGCTCCAAGACCGTGCTGATGCCGCTCGAGGCGTCGAACCTGATCGGCGCCGTGGCCGGCATCGCCGAGATCGCCCGCGCGGCGGGCGACACGCGGCCCCGCGGCGGCGGCAATGGCGGCGGGACCGGCGGCGGCTCGGGCGCCCCGGGCGGCTCCGGCTCCGGCTCCGGCGGCTCCGCCCCCGGCGGCGACGGGCCCTCGGCCCCGGTCCAGCCCTGGGGCGGGGCGGCGTCGCTGGTCGACGCGCTCAAGCCCGAGGGGGACCGCTGATGGACCTGCCGATCCTCTCCTTCCTCGACGGCGCCTCGCCCTGGCTCTGGGCGGTGCTCGCCATCGTGCTGGCGGCGGCCGAACTGGCGGTGACGGGCTTCGTGCTGATGTGGTTCGCGCTGGCCGCCGCCGCGGTGGCCGTCGCGCTGCTGGTCGTCCCGGGGCTGAGCGGGGCGTGGCAGCTCGCCATCTTCGCCGCGGTCTCGGTCGCGACCGTGCTGGCCGCGCGCGGCCCGGTGATGCGGGCCCTGACCGGCGCGACGCCGCGCCCGGGCCTGAACAACCGCGCCGCGCGGCTGGTGGGGCGCACCGCGCTGGTCACCCAGGACTTCGCCGCCGGGCAGGGGGCGGTGGAGATCGACGGCGTGCGCTGGAAGGCGCGGCTTGCGCCCGACGACGCCGCCGCCGCCGCGCCCGCCGCCGCCCCCGCCGCGGGGGCCGAGGTGGTGGTGCGCGGCCACGAGGGCGCCGCGCTGCTGGTCTCGGCCGCCTGAGCGGGCCGCCGCCGACCCTCCCCGCCGCCAGGCCGGGCGCCGCGGCCCGCCGCCACGCCGTGAAACGCCGCCTTCTCAAGCATTTGATAACGTGAGATGAAGAGTCTGGCGCATCGGCCACGCTTTGGCTACCGTTGCGCCATGATTTGCTTGGCGTGACGGGGCGAGTAGGAGGGGACGGATGCGCATCGGAGGGATCGCGGGGGCCGCGGCGGCCGCCGCAGCCATGCTGTTCGGCGCCGCAGGGGCGCAGGCGCAGACGCGCGCGCAGGACATCTCCTGCGGACAGACATACACCGTGCAGCGGGGCGACACGCTCGCCCTGATCGCCGAGCGCGCCTATGGCGCGACGAATTTCGAGCTGATCTACCTCGCCAACACCGAGGTGATCGGCCCCAACCCGAACCTGATCGAAGTGGGCATGCCGCTGCGCATCCCCTGCATCGGCGAGGCGCCCGGCGCCGCGGCGACCGCCCCCGCGGCGGCCGCGCCCGGCGCCCCTGGCGGCGCCCCGGTCGAGGCCCCGGTCGAAGCCCGCGTGCGCGCGCCCGAGCCGGTGCGCCCCGGCGCGACCGCGGATGTGCGCTTCATCGGCGTCGACGGCGCGGCGCCCTATTCCGACGGCGCGCTGCCCGGCGGCGGCGTCTTCGCCGAGATGATGCGCCTCGCGCTCGGCGCCTCGGGCCGTCCCGCGAGCCTCGAGATCGAATACGCCCCCGACTGGGCCGCGCAGCTGACCGCGCTGCTGCCCGGCGGCGGCTACGATGTCGGCTTCCCCTGGGTGCGCCCCGATTGCGGGCGCCCCGGCCTCGGGGCCGAAAGCCGCGCGCGCTGCCGCAGCTTCGACTTCTCCGAGCCGTTCTTCGAGGTGGTGCTGAGCTTCTACACCCTGCAGAACTCCGACTACATGGGCGCCGACAGCCACGACGCGCTCCAGGGCTCGCGCATCTGCCGCCCGGACGGGATGTTCGTCGGCGATCTCGAGGCCGAGGGCCTGGTGGAGCCGAACGTGTCCCTGGTCGCCCCGCCGACCGCGCGGGACTGTTTCCGCGCGCTGATGGCAGGCGAGGTGAACGTGGTCTCGGTCGACAGCGCCACGGCGGAGGAGACGCTGGCCGCGCTGCCGGGCGCCGCGCGCCGGGTGCGGGAGCTCGAGGGCCTCGCGACGCTGCGCACGCTGCACGCGGTCGCCCCGCGCGCCTCGGCCCAGGGGCGGCGCACGGTGGAGCGGCTGAACCAGGGCCTGCAGCGGATGCGCGCCTCGGGCGAGTGGTTCTCGGCGCTGCAGAAGCACCAGGCGGCCGCCGCCGCGGCGCGCAAGTGACGCGCCGGGGCTGACGCCCCCGAGGGGGAAGACCCCGAGCGATGCGAAAAGGCCCGGCGGCGACGCCGGGCCTTTTTCGTTGCGTCCCGGCGCTTGGGCCTCAGCCCGCCAGCTCGCGCACCCTTGCGTCCAGCGCCTCGAGCTCGGCGTCATGCACGCCCAGCTCGCGCAGATGCGCGGCGGTGTTGTGCAGGTACTCGGCGTTCGGTCCCGCGGGGCCATGGGCGCGGGCGATGATGTCGGCCTGCTCGGACAGCGGCAGGCGCACATAGGACGGGTGGGTGCGGTCGATGGCATAGGCGAGGCCGCGCACCCGCGTTCCGTCCTCCAGCACCAGTTCCGGCCAGCATTCGAGATAGGAGCGCGTGCCCATCTCCCGCTCGTGCAGGTAGTCGCGGGCGGCCTGGACATGTTCGGGCGGGACGCGGAAGGCGAGCCCCTCGCAGGCCATGTGCGGCGCGAAGTCGAGCGCGAGCACGAGGCCGGGGAAATCCGTAGTGCCGCGATAGCGGATCGAGCGCAGGCAGAAGGCGCGGCGCCAGCCGGGGGCGGCGGCGCGGCGGGTCTCGGCATGTTCGAAACCGGGCCGCCAGAGCAGCGAGCCATAGCCGAAGACCCAGAGGTCTCCGGTCGCGAGCGGTCCGGCGGGGGCCGGGCGGGGCAGGGGCGTGGTCATGGCCCGAGGGATAGCGCGCGGGCGCGCGGCTGGGAAGGGGCTCCGCCCCCGGGCGGCGGCGCGGGCGGTCCCGGCGCCGCGCCCGCCAGGCGGAGTGCGGCCGGCCTCGGGGGGGCGAGCCCCCCGCTCGGCGCGCCCGCGCCGCGCCGAGGCACGGGCGGCGAAGGGCGCGCGGCGGCGCGGCGGCCCCCGCTCGCCCGCCCGCGCCGGATCGCCCCCTCGCGCTTCCGGGCCGCGCCGTCCTATATCCCCTCTCAACCGTCGCCGCAGACAGCTCCCCGAAAGGCCGCCCATGTTCCGCTTGAATGGCATCGCCGCCCTCACCGGCCTCCTGGTCCTCGCCGCCGCCCTCTGGGGCGGATGGTGGTGGATCGCCGCCACCGCGCAGAAGGAAGGCGTGCTCGGCTGGCTTGAAAGCCGCCGCGCCGCGGGCTGGGCGGCCGAGGTGCAGGACGCTGCCGTCTCGGGCTTCCCGAACCGCGTGGACCTGTCGCTGGAGGAGCTGATCCTCTCGGACCCCGATGCGGGCTGGGCCTGGCAGGCGCCGCTGGTGCAGGTGCTGCAGCTCTCCTACCGCCCCGACCGGGCCATCGTCGCCTTCCCCGAGCGGCAGTCATTCGCCGCCCCCGGCGGGCGGGCGGAGCTGCGCTCGGAGCGGCTGCGCGCCTCGGTGGCCGTGGCGCCCGAGACCGCGCTGCGCCTGCGCCGCGCGGTGCTGGAGGGCGACGGGCTGAGCGTCGAGGGGGTGGCCGCCGGGGGCGCGGCGGCCTGGACGGTGGGCGCCGAGCGGATCCTGGCCGCGCTGCGCGAGGCCGAGACGCCGATGCCCTCGGACGGGCCGAACGCCTATGACCTCTCGGTCACCGCCAGCCAGGTGCGCCCGCCCGAGGCGCTGACCGGGCTGATGAACCTGGGCGAGGCGCTGCCGGACGTGGCGGCGGAGCTCTTGGTGGACGCGACGCTGGGCTTCGCGCAGCCGCTGGGCCTGCGCGCGGCCGAGGCGGGGGGCGCGCGGCTGACCTCGGTGCGCGTCCGGCCGTCGAAGCTGGCCTGGGGGCCGCTGTCGCTGCGCGTCGCCGGGGCGGTGGCGGTGGACGCCGCGGGCTATCCCGAGGGCGAGATGACGGTGCGGGCGGAGAACTGGCGCGCCGCGCTGAAGGCCGCGCAGGCGTCGGGCGCGCTCGACGCCAATACCGCCGAGGCGGTGCGCGGCGCGCTCGAGGTGCTGTCCTTCCTGTCGGGCAAGGGGAACGGGATCGAGGCGCCGCTGCGCTTCGCCGGCGGGCGGGTCTTCATCGGCCCGGCCCCGATCGGCCAGGCCCCTCGCCTGACCCTGCCGCGCTGAGCCGGGGCTCCCCGGTCTACAGGTGCGCCCCGTTCGAATGTCTCGCGCAACGGGCGCCACGCGCGCAACCTTCCGTATGCGGATGGAGGGGGTCGACGCACCGCGTCGACGGGGAGGAAGGCCTGCCGGCCTTCCTCCCCTGCGCCGCCCCTCGCTGCCGCCCGAAGCCGCGCGCCAACGCAAACGGGCCGCCCGATAGGGCGGCCCGCAGCATTTCAAACCCTCCGAAGCCGTCAGTCCCGGCGCACCGGCATGCGGCCGAAATCGGGAAGGTCGGTGTCCTGGCCCGCCTCGATGATCCCGCGGCGGATGGCGCGGGTGCGGGTGAAATAGTCGTGCAGCATGTTCCCGTCGCCGGTGCGGATCGCCCGCTGCAGGGCGAACAGCTCCTCGGTGAAGCGCCCGAGGATCTCCAGCGTCGCCTCCTTGTTGTTGAGGAACACGTCCCGCCACATCGTCGGATCCGACGCCGCGATGCGGGTGAAGTCGCGGAAACCCGCGGCCGAGTACTTGATGACCTCGGAATTCGTCACCCGCTGCAGGTCGTCCGCCACGCCCACCATCGTGTAGGCGATCAGGTGCGGCGTGTGCGAGGTGACGGCCAGCACCAGGTCGTGATGGTCCGGGTCCATCTCGTCGACATTGGCGCCCATGCCCTCCCAGAACTTGCGCAGCCGGGCGACCGCCGCGGGGTCGTTCCCCGGCAGCGGCGTCAGGATGCACCAGCGGTTGTCATAAAGCTCGGCGAAGCCCGCCTCGGGGCCCGAATGCTCGGTGCCCGCCAGCGGGTGCGCGGGGATGAACTGCACGCCCTGCGGCACGTGCGGGGCGGTGTGCGCGATGACCGAGCCCTTGGTGGAGCCGACGTCGGACAGGATCGCGCCGGGCTTCAGCGCGTCCGCGATCTCCTTCGTCACCGGGCCCATGGCGCCGACGGGCACGCAGAGAATGACCAGGTCCGCGCCCTCGACGGCGTCGGAGGCGAGGTCATGCACGCTGTCGAGAAAGCCGAGCTTCGCCGCCGTCTCGCGCGTCTCCGGGGACCGGGCGTAGCCGGCGACATGGCGCGCCAGGCCCGCGCGGCGGCAGGCATGGGCGATGGACGAGCCGATCAGGCCGAGGCCGATCAGCGCGATCCGGTCGAACAGCGGCGCGGCCCGGGCGGCCTGCGCGACGGGGTGGTCCTGCATCAGGCGCCCCCTTTCATGAACTCTTCGGCGGCGGCGGCGACGCGGCGGCAGCCCTCTTCGTCGCCCACGGTGATGCGGATGAAATCGGGCAGCTGGTAGCCGTCCACCCGCCGCAGGATCAGGCCGCGGGACTTGAAGAACTCATCCGCCGCCGCGGTGCGCTCGCGGCCCACGCGGGCGAGGATGAAGTTCCCCTCGGACGGAAGGCACGGCATCCCGATGGCGGCGAGCTTCTTCGACAGCCAGTCGCGCCACACCTCGTTGAGGGTCGCGCAACGCTCGCGCCACTCGGTGTCCCGGATGGCGGCGATGCCGGCCTTGATCGCCGGGTCGGTGACGTTGAACGGCCCGCGCACGCGGTTCAGCACCTCGGTCACGTGACCGGGCGCATAGCCCCAGCCGAGGCGCAGGGCGGCGAGGCCGTGGATCTTCGAGAAGGTGCGGGTCATCACCACGTTCTCGCGGCTCTCGACCAGCGCCTTGCCCGCGTCATAGCCCGGGCGGCGGACATATTCGGCATAGGCGCCGTCGAGGACCAGCAGCGCCTGCGGCGGGATGCCGTCGGCGAGGCGCGCGACTTCGGCGTCCGGGATGATGGTCCCGGTCGGGTTGTTGGGATTGGCGATGAAGACGAGCTTCGTGCGCTCGGTGCAGGCGGCCAGAAGGGCGTCCACGTCGGTGGTGTAGTCCGCCGTCTCGGGCGCCTCGACCGGCGTCGCGCCATTGGCGCGCGCGCTGATGCTGTACATCGAGAAGCCGTGCTTGGTGTGCAGCACCTCGTCGCCCGGCCCGGCATAGGCCTGGCAGAGGAAGGCGATGATCTCGTCCGACCCGGCGCCGCAGGTGATGAGGCTATGGTCCAGGCCCTCGACCTCGGCGATGGCGCGGCGCAGCTCCTCGTGCCCGCTGTCGGGGTAGCGGTGGAGGCTGTCCGCCGCGGCCTTGTACGCCGCGATGGCGCGGGGGGAGGGGCCGAGCGGGTTCTCGTTCGAGCTGAGCTTGAGGGGCGCGTTCACGCCCGGCGCCTTGGAGGCGCCGCCGACATAGAGCGAGATGCCCATGATGCCGGGCTGCGGGCGGATCGTCGGGTGCGGCTGGGACATGGGATCGGGTCCTGCGGGCTGCGCGCGGGGCGGAATGGCCCCGGCGGGCGGTTGTTTACCGCGCGCGCGGGGTTTGCGCCAGTGGGGCGGCATGTCCCTGCGGGATGACGAGAGAGGGGGAAGGGGACGCGTCCCCTTCCCCCTCTCTCGCGCTCTCTCCCCCATCCCCTCGCCCGGCGCCGTCGCGCGACGGGCGGGGGGAGGCGTCCGCGTCAGCGGCGGCGGCGGGCGCGCAGGCCGAGGGCGCCGAGGGCCAGCGCCAGCAGCCCGCCCGCGGCCGGGACCGGCACGTCCGAGGGGGCGGCGGCGGCGAAGCTGGTGGCCGTGGAATCGTAGACCGCGCTCGACAGGGTGACGAGCGAGGGCGACGCCTGCTGCGAGTCGTCATAGCGCCAGTAGGAGCGCCAGTTCACGCCGCTGGTGTAGGTCCACCAATAGGCCCGGTCGTCCAGCGTCATCGCCGGGTCCCAGTAGTCGATGAACTTGAAGCCGTAGCTCATCGTCGGGTTGGCGGCGGGGGCGAGGGGGTTCACGGTCAGCGAACCGGTCATCAGGTAGACATTGGCGTCGAAGTTGGAGGCCGGGTAGGGGCCGTACTGCTCGTGCCAGGTGATGAGGACGCCCGAGCCGCTGAAATAGGTGGCGTTGGAGGCGAGGCTGGCGGCATTGGTCCAGTAGCGGTCCACCAGGTCGGTCGCGGTGAACACGGTCGTGCCCGCGTCCGGCGTCGCGAAGCGCAGCGTGACCGACGCGCCGGGCGGCGAGGACTGGGCGGAATAGTAATCGGTGAAGGTGACTTCGAGCGTCGCGGCCCCGGCGGGGGCGGCGATGACTGCAGCGCCGAGGGCGGCGGCGCGCAGGGACGCGATACGCATGAGGATGCTCCTTGAGAAAATCGGACGCGGCAGGCGCGTCGTAAGGTTTCGTACAAGGAGACCCGATTTCTGTCTTGGTGAATATTCGCCGCGCCTTGCAATCTGTGGACGATCTCTTCGGCTGGCGGACGCGCCTCCCGCGAGGCGGCGCCCGCCCGCGCCCCGGCCCGCCTGTCAGCCCGCGCCTCAGCCCGCCTGTCAGCCCGCGCCTCAGCCCGCCGCGCGCACCGCGTCGCAGATCCCGTCCACGACCGCCTCGACCAGGGCCGCATCCGCGCCCTCGGCCATCACCCGGATCAACGGCTCGGTGCCCGATTTTCGGATCAGCACCCGCCCGGTCCCGGCAAGCCGCGCCTCGCCCGCCGCGATCGCGTCCTTCACCGGGGCCAGCGCCAGCACCGCGTCGGCCGACCCCTTCACCCGCACGTTCTTGAGGACCTGCGGCAGCGGCTTGAACCGCGCCAGGACCTCGGAGGCCGGGCGGTTCTCCTCCACCACCGCGGCCAGCACCTGCAACGCCGCCAGCAGCCCGTCGCCGGTGGTCGCGTGGTCGGACATCACGATATGCCCCGACTGCTCGCCGCCAAGGTTATAGCCGCCCGCGCGCATCTCCTCGACCACGTAACGGTCGCCGACCCTGGTGCGGATCAGGCGGACGCCGAGGCCCTCGAGATGCTGTTCCAGCCCGAGGTTCGACATCACCGTCGCCACCAACGCGCCGCCCTTCAACAGGCCCTTCTTCGCCCAGGTCCCGGCGATCAGCGCCATGATCTGGTCGCCGTCCACCACCTCGCCGCGCTCATCCACCACCAGGATGCGGTCGGCGTCGCCGTCGAGCGCGATGCCGATATCGGCCCGCGTCTCGATCACCTTGCGCCGGCACGCCTCGGGGGCGGTGGAGCCGACGCCGTCATTGATGTTGGTCCCGTCCGGGTCGTCGCCAAGCGCGATCACCTCGGCCCCCAGCTCCCACAACACCGTCGGCGCGGTGCGGTAGGCGGCGCCGTTGGCGCAGTCGACCACGATGCGCATCCCCGCCAGCGACAGCTCGCGCGGGAAACTGGATTTCACCGCCTCGACATAGCGCCCCCGCCCGTCCTCGATCCGCCGCGCGCGGCCCAGGTCCTCGGGGGCGGCCAGGCCCGGGCCCTTGTCCATCAGCGCCTCGATCGCCTCTTCCTCGGCGTCCGAGAGCTTGAACCCGTCGGGGCCGAACAGCTTGATCCCGTTGTCCTGGAAGGGGTTGTGCGAGGCGGAGATCATCACCCCCGCATCCGCCCGCAGGCTGCGCGCCAGCATCCCCACCGCCGGGGTCGGCACGGGGCCGAGCAGGAACACGTCCACCCCGACCGAGATGAAGCCCGCCGTCAGCGCCGGTTCGATCATGTAGCCCGACAGCCGCGTGTCCTTGCCGATGACGACCGAGTGCCGCCGCCGCCCGCCGCGCCGGAAATGCCGCCCCGCGGCCTGGCCGAGGCGCATGGCCACGTCCGCCGTCATCGGATGCCGGTTCGCTTCGCCGCGCACGCCGTCGGTGCCGAACAGGGATCGGGCCATTCGGGGTCTCCTCGGTCCTTCTGGGTCTCCTCCGGGGATAGCCGCGGGGGGGGCGGGCGTCCAGTCGCGCCGTGAACCCTTTCCTAACCACGGCGCGGTTAATGAGTCGTGGCGCGAGGGGGGCACGGCCCCTCCTCCATCCTTTTCGACCCCAGAGGGCGCCGAAGCGCGCCTGTTCCCCTGTTGGGCGCGCCCCGCGCGCCAGGCCCACCGGGACGCTGAAGCGCCCGGACAGATGCGGCGCCGAACGCGCCGGGAAGGAGCCGACCGATGCGTCTCGTCCCCCTCGCCATGCTTGCCTGCGCGGCGTTCGCCTCCGCCTGCGCGGTGGCCCCCAAGTCGGGGCCCGACGCCTCGGCCGTCCGCGCGGTGGAAAGCGCCGGACCCTACATCATGCGCCCGCTCGATGTCGGCACCGTCACCGCGCTCGAGGTCGCGGGCGCGGCCGCGGAGGCCGCCGCGG
The DNA here is from genome assembly GCF_050586345.1 of Rhodovulum sp. DZ06. Lineage (NCBI taxonomy): Bacteria > Pseudomonadati > Pseudomonadota > Alphaproteobacteria > Rhodobacterales > Paracoccaceae > Rhodovulum > Rhodovulum sp. DZ06. The sequence goes on along the minus strand of NZ_JBOCEF010000015.1, from coordinate 68,679 downwards.
CGGCGGCCGAGAAGCTGGAGGCCGCGCGCCCCCTGCACGGCCAGGCGATCCGGGCCGGGGACCTCGTGCAGATCACGATCTGGGAGGCGGTGAATGGCGGCCTCTTCTCCGCGGCCGGGGAATCCGGGCCGCGCTCCATCGCCCTGCCGCCCCAGCGGGTGGACGGCGCGGGCTTCATCGACGCGCCCTATGCGGGGCGGCTGCGGGCGGCCGGGCGCACCCCGGCGCAGCTCTCGGACGCGCTGGTCCGGGCGCTGGACGGCAAGGCGATCCAGCCCCAGGCCATCGCCGCGGTGCTCGAATCCCCCGGCGCCCATGTCACCGTGATCGGCGACGCCGCCGCCCGGCCGGGGCGCGTGCCGCTGGCGGGCGTGGGCGAGCGGCTGCTGGACGTGGTCGCCGCCGCGGGGGGCGTGAAGACCCCCGCCCATGACGCCATGCTGCGCCTGACGCGCGCGGGGCGCAGCGCCGCCGCCCGCTATGACCGGGTGCTGCGCGAGCCGACGCAGAACGTCGCCGTGCGCCCCGGCGACACCGTGGCCCTGACGGCCGAGCCGCGCAGCTACGCGGTGTTCGGCGCGGCGCTGCGCCCGGTGCTGACGCCCTTCCCGCGGGCGCGGGTGACGCTGGCCGAGGCGATCTCGGCGGCGGGCGGCCTCGACGACCAGCGGGCCGAGCCCGAATCCGTGTTCCTGTTCCGGGACGAGCCCGCCGCCCCCGCGCTGGGCCTCGGCGAGGGGCCGCGGCAGGTGGTCTACAATCTCGACCTCACGCGCCCCGAGGCGTTCTTCCTCGCCCGCCGGTTCGAGATGCGCGACGACGACGTGATCTATGTCGCCAACGCCCCGATCACCGACCTGCAGAAGGTGCTCTCGGCGGTCGGCGCGGCGCTCAGCCCGGCCACCCGCACCGTCGGGCTCGCCGGCGGGCTGTGACGGGTCGGCAGGGGAAGACGCCAGGGGCGCGCCGCCGGCGCGCCCCTTCGGCCTGTCCGGCGCGCCGCCGGCGCGCCCCTTCGGCATGTGCGGCGCGGCGCCGGCGCGCCCTTTCGGCCTGTGCGGCGCGCGGGCGGCGCGCCCCGTCGGCCTGGGCGGCGCGGCGCCGGCGCGCCTCGTCGGCCTGCGCGGCGCGCGGCGCGCGCGATCATCCGGCCCGCGGCGCCCGCGGCTCAGGCCTTCAGCGCGGCATGGGCGGCCAGGCGCGGCGGGACGGGCAGCGCCGCGGCGTCGCCCGGGCACTCCGCTGCGGTCAGGCGGGCGGCGATCTCCCGCGCCGCCGCCCTGCGCCCCTCGGGCGCGTAGAACGACCCGCGCACCTGGATGGTCCCCGCCAGCGCCCGCATGAAGGCGTCGGCGAAGCCCGGGTCCGGCGCCCCGGGCGCCCGCCAGAACCGGCCCATCGGCCCCTGGTGGGTCAGCCCCGGCAGGTCGTAGATCGCGGTCCCCGTGGCCAGCATCGGCCGCCCCGCCGCGATCGCGTGCAGCCCGACGGTGGAGTTCGTGGCCACCACCCCCTGCGCGCCGCGGATCAGCAGGTCGAGCGGCCCGCCCTGCAGCACCTCGACCCGCCCGGAGATCCCCGTCTCGGCCGCGATGCGGGCGACGGTCTTCGGCCAGCCCTCGAGGCCGTTGTCCAGCGGGTGGGTCTTGAACAGCAGCCGGTCGCTCTCATGCGCATGGGCGGCGAAGCTCTCCAGCAGGGTCTCGACCATCTCCCGCTGGCCCTCCCACGCGCTGTTGTCGCGGATCTGCCGGTCGCTCTCGAGCTGCAGCGCCACGAGGAAATAGCGCCCCTGCGCCGCGCGCCGCGCGGCCTCGGCCGCCGCCCGCTCGCGCCGCGCGGCGAAGGGCAGGCGCGCGGCCCAGGACAGGTATTCCGAAACCGGGTGGTAATAGGCCTCGGCCCGGTAGCCGGGATAGGGCCAGAAGAACAGCGCGTTGGCGAGGTTGAAGAGCACCTCGTTCACCGCCTCGGAGGCGAAGCCGTGCCGGAACCGGGGCGCGAGGTCGAGCGGCTCCGGGTGGAACCGCTCCGCCAGCGCGCGGATCGCGGCCGGGTCGGTCGGGAAGCGCGACCAGGCCCCCATCCCGCCGCGCTCGAACGTGATCCAGTCGGGGCGCAGGTAGCCGAACTCGACCGCCCAGGCCCGGGCCCCGCGCGCCTCGGCCGCCGCCGCGGCGGCGCGGTGATAGGGGTGGCGGTCGGAATAGGACAGGACGTCGGTGATCCCGTGCTCGTCGAGGAACCCGCCGATGCGCGCGGCGAAGCTTTCGGGACCGCCGCGATGGGCGTGAAGATGCACCCCCGGCGCGGCGCGGAAGAACAGCGCGTCGGCGGTGCACAGGCGCATGTGATGCACCTCGGCCCCCGCTTCGGTCAGCGCCGGGGCGAGGTCGGACCAGAAGCGCCCGGGCGGCCCTTGCAGCATCAGGACCCGGCGCGGGGCGGGGCGGGACGATCCGGTCATTGCGCCTCCTGCGCGATCTGGGGTCGCCCCATGGTTGCATCCGCGCCCGCCGCGGGCAAGGCGCCGCGCAGGGCGGGCGCGGCGGGCGGCGGGGCGCGGGCATGACCGCGCGGCGCATCCTGCTGCTGCAGGGCCCGTCCAACGGCTTCATGGCGCGCCTTCGCGACGCGCTGACCGCGCGCGGGGCCGAGGTGTCGAAGGTCCATGTCCATTGCGGCGAGGCGCTGTTCTGGCGCCGCCCCGGCGCGGTGCATTTCCACGGGCCGCCAGGGGACTGGCCGGGCTGGATCGCGGCGCTGATGGCGGCGCGCGGGATCACCGACCTCGTGCTGCTGGGCGCCTGCCGCCCCGGCCACCCGGAGGCGATCGCGGCGGCGCGGGCGGCGGGGATCCGGGTGCATCACCTCGAGCTCGGCCTGCTGCGCCCCGGCCGCCTGTCGCTGGAGCCGGACGGGCCGGGGGCGCATTTCCCGCGCGACGCCGCCGGGGTGCGGGCGCTGGCGGCGCGGGCGCGCGCGGCGGGCGGGCCGCCGCCGCCCGGGCCGGGCGGCGCCGGCTTCGCGCGCTACGCCGCCGCCGACATGGCCTGGAACCTCGCCGCGCTGGCGACCTCCTGGGCCGCGCATCCGGGCTATCGACGCCACCAGGCCGAGCATCCGCTGGTGGAATATGGCGGCTGGGCGCTGAAGCTGGCGCGCCGGGCCCTCGTTCGGCCGCGCGCGGCGCCGCCGCCGGAGGGCGGGCCGCTGTTCGTCTTCGCGCTGCAGCTGCGGGGCGACGCGCAGGTGCGGTTCCGCGGGACGGGCGAGGACCTGCGCGACACGGCCCGCCGGGTGGCGGCGGATTTTGCGCGGCACGCGCCCCCCGGCGCGCGGCTGCTGGTCAAGCCGCACCCGATGGACAACGGCCTCACCCCCTGGGCGCGGATCGTCGCGCGCGCGACGGGGGGCGACGCGCGGGTGACGGCGGCGGGGGGGACGCCCCTCTCCGACCTGCTGCCGCGCTGCGCCGGGCTGGTCACGGTCAATTCCGGCGCGGGGCTCGAGGCGATCCTGGCCGGCCGCCCCGCCAAGGCGCTGGGCCGCGCGGCCTGGGACATCGAGGGGCTGGCGCATCGCGGCCCGCTCGCCGGGTTCTGGCAGGCGCCGCCGCGGCCCGACCCGGCGCTGGCCGCCGACCTCGCGCTCGCGCTCGACTGGGCGGCGCACGTGCCGGGCGGGTTCGACGGGCCCGCCGCGCCGGTGGGCGCCGTGGCGGCGGCGGAGCGGATCCTCGCGCCCCCGCGCCTCGTTCCGTGATTGCGGCGGAGGTGATTTCGCCGTCCCCCGGGCTATCATCGCCCTTCCCGAGGGCGGCCGGCGCCGCGAGACAGGAGGAGAGGCGCGATGCGCAAGATCCAGGTGCAGGGCGTGCACCACATCACCCTGACCGGCGCGGACCGGCAGACCTCGATCGATTTCTGGGAGGGGGTGCTGGGCATGCCCTTCGTGTTCGAGCAGCCCAATCTCGACGACCCGGGGCAGGGGCATCTCTATTTCGACCCGGGCGACGGGCGGCTGATCACCATCTTCACGGACGAGGCCCGCACGGGCGACGGGCGGCGCACCCCGACCGAGCCGGGCTGCGTGCATCACATCGCCTTCTCGGTGTCGATGGCCAGCTTCCTGCAGGCGGTGGAGCGGCTGAACGCGCGCGGCATCGGCCATAGCGGGGTGAAGGACCGGGGCTTCATGCACTCGATCTATTTCAAGGACCCGCTGGGGCTGCTGATCGAGCTTGCGGCCTACCTGTTCGAGCCGCCCGCGGGCCGCACCCATGCCGAGGTGCTGATGGCGGCGCACAGGATCCGGGTCGCGCGCGGCGACGACGCCATCGCCACGGGTCACGTGGCCGATGCGCTGGAGCAGCTGGCGCACGAGGCGCCGAGCCTGTCGGAAAGCCGCGCCGCGGCGGATCCCTACCGCAAGGGCTGAGCCCGGGCGTCCTGGGCCGCTGCCGCCCCGGCCGCCCGACCGCCCCCCCCGCGGGACCGCCGCGCCTCCTCTGCCTGAGCCGCGCGCGCGAGGGGCCTTGGCGCGGGCAGTCGGGCGCGTTGCCCCCCTCGCCCCTCCCCGAAGCCCGCCGTCCCCGGGCGGGGGCGTGCGGCCGCTCAGGGGGACAAGCCCCCGTTCGCGGCCGCAGGCGGCTGCGCCGCCGGGCGCCGGGCCCGGGCGCGGCGTCCCCGGCCAGGCGTCCCCCGGTCTCCGGGGGTCAGGCGGCGCTGCGCGCGGCCTTGCCGGGCGCGTCGAGCGCCGAGGTGCGGAAGCGGTCGGAATCCGTCGTCAGCCCGTCCGACTGCTCGTTCAGCCGTTCCGCCGCGCGGGCGGTGTTCATCGCCAGCTCGGTGTTCTGCTGGGTGATCGCGTCCACGTCGCGCACCGCGGCGTCCATCTCGGCGATGCCGGCGGTCTGGCTCTCGATCGCGGCGTCGACCTCGCCCATCGTGGCCGAGACCTGCTTCACCGCGTCGAGCAGCGCGCCGATCGTCTCGCCGGTCCGGGTGACCAGCGCCATCCCCTCCTCGGCATGGGCCGCGCTCTCGGCGATCACCTCGCCGATCTCGCGGCTCGCCTCGGAGGCGCGCTGGGCGAGGCTGCGCACCTCGGTCGCCACCACCGCGAAGCCCTTGCCCGCCTCGCCCGCCCGCGCGGCCTCGACCGCGGCGTTCAGCGCAAGAAGGTTGGTCTGGAAGGCGATCTCGTCGATCAGGCCGGTGAACTCCTTCACCTTGGCGGTGCTCGCCTCCATCCGGCCCACCGCGGCGACCGCGCTCTGGACCACCTCGCGGCCCTCGTCGGCCTGGCGGCCCGCGGTCTCGGAGGCGCCGCGCACGTCCGACACCCGGGTCCGGTTCGCGGCCATGTTCTCGGTCAGCGCCGACATCGCCTGCGCCGTCTCGGTCAGCGCCGCGGCCTGGCTCTCGGCCCGCGCGCTCAGCTCCCGCGCCCCGGTCAGCATGTCGGTGGAGACGCCCGAGAGGGTCCCCGCCCGTTCCTTGATCCCCGAGATCAGCGCCCCGAGCCCGTCATACATCGCGTTCATGTCGCGCCCCAGCGCGGCCAGGTCGCCCTCGTAGGCGCCGGTCATGCGCATGGTCAGGTCGCCCGCGGCGCCGGCCGACAGCACGTCCTGCACTTCCTCCATGAAGGCGCCCATGCTGGCGCTGATGTCGTTCATCCCGTCGCGCACGGCGGCGAGGAACGCCTCCTCGGTCTCGACGTCGATGCGCCCCGAGAAGTCGCCCTTGCGGATCCGCGCGATCACGTCCGAGATCTGCGTCTGCATCGAGCGCAGCGCCGTCACCTCGGCCCATTCGACCACGTAGCCCAGCCGCTTGCCGTCCCGTTCCACCGGCGCGGCGGTCAGGGTGAAGCGGCGGTCGTCGAAGCCGATCTCGGACTGGTGGACGCCGCTGAGCGCCTGCAGCATCTTGCGGATCCGGCCCGGGTCCTTGTGGAAGATGTCGATGTTCAGGCCGACCAGCTTGGAGAAATCCGCGTCCTTGCGGGTTTTCTTGAAGAAATCGGCCGAGCGCAGCAGCGATTCCTCGAGCCGCGGGTTCACGAACACGATGTCGAACGTGTCGTTCGCGATCATCAGCGCCGAGGCGGAGCATTCCAGCGCCGAGGCGGTGCGCGTGGACACCGTGACCAGGCGGTTGATCTCCATCACCGAGCGCGCGAGGCCGCCGATCTCGGACCGGTCCTCCTGGTAGGGGATCTCGGCCGGCTTGCCCCAGGCCAGGGTCATCGCCCGCTCGGCCAGAAGCCGGATCGGTGCGGCGACCGAGCGCGCGCCGAACCAGGTGATGGCGAGGGTCAGCGCCACGCCCAGCGCCGTCAGCGCCGCCGCCGCGGTCAGCTCGGTCCGCGCGTCGTCGTACAGTTCCGCGCCCCGCGTCTCGATCATCTCCAGCGCCTGCGCCTCGGCCCGGCCGAGCGCGGCCAGGCGCGCGGAGGCGGCGTCGAACCACTCGGCCGCGGTCGGGAACTCCTCGGGGATCGCGCCGCCCGCCTGCAGAAGACGGTCGCGCAGCGCCTCCATCGCCGTGCTCTCCTCGGCGGCCAGCTGCGCCTCCACCGCCTTGGCGACGGCGGGGGCGGACCACTGGTGGATCATCGTCGCGACGCCGTCCTGCTTCTGCCCGAGGCCGACGAAGCGGAGGAACTGCGCCTCGTCGAACCCGCCCGCGGCGATGCCCGAGGCGCCCACCGCGCGCTCCAGCCCCGCGTATTCCGACAGCTGCAGCTGCATCGACAGGCCCACCAGAAGGGCGCGGAACTGCAGCGCGTCGACGCCGAGCGCATACTCGGTCGCGCCGTCGCGCAGCCGCGTCACCTCGGCCGTGTAGGACTTGAGCGTCGCGCCCAGATCGGCGCCGCCATCCACCGCCTGCCGCAGCCCGTCGAGGCGCTTCATCGCCTCGGCCGCGGCGACGGCGACGGGCATCTCCAGGATCGCCCCGCGTTTCTCGGCGGCGGCGGCGAGGGCGGCGCCCAGGTCCCGCCGCTTGCCGTCGGTCGCCTGGCGCCGCTTCGCCAGCCGCACGCGAAGCTCCTCGCCCCGCCCCGAGGCGATGAAGCTCGCGGAGATGCCGCGCTCGGCCTGCATCGCGTGGGTGAAGGCGGTGTACTGGGGCAGGGCCTGCGCCGCCGTCGTCGCGGTCTGCAGCTCATTGGTCTGCTCGTAGAGCTCCCCCAGCTCCACCGCCGCGAAGGCGAAGACGCCCAGCAACGGCACGATGGCCGCCAGCGCGACGCGCTGGAAGATCGAGAGGCGTTTCAGCATGGCCTGCAAGCTCCGCATCCGAAAAAGATCGGGGCGGACCCTGCGCGCGAGGCGTTGCCATATGGTTCATGAAACCCTGCGCCGCGACATCGGAGACCGAATTCCGCGGCGGGGGCGCCGGAAACGTTGAAACCCGCGCCCCGGAGATCAGCGCCGCCGCGACCGCCCGGTGCGGGCGGAGGGGCGGACCCCCGCCTCGCGCAGCCGCGATTCGCGGCCCGGAAGCTCGTCCATCAGCGCGCGCCGCGCCTCGGGCGTCATCCGCGACCACTCCGCGATCTCGGCCCCTGTGCGGAAGCAGCCGACGCAGATCTTCGCGCCCGGGTGGATTACGCAGACCTTGTTGCAGGGGCTCTCGATCTCGTCGCGCTTCCAGACCTCGTCGCTCATCGCCCCAGCCCCCGCGCCAGCACGTCGAGCCGGTCGAGCGCGCCCTGCAGGATGTAGCTCGCCGCCACGGCGTCGATGTTCTCGGCCCGCTTGGCGCGCGACAGGTCCCCCTCCAGCATCGCGCGTTCCGCCGCCACCGTGGTCATGCGCTCGTCCTGCAGCACGATGGGCAGGTCGGTGAGGCGCGAGAGGTTGCGGGCGAAGGCGCGGCTCGACTGGCTGCGCGGGCTCTCGTCGCCGTTCATGTGCATCGGCAGGCCGATGACGATGCCCCCGAGGACCCGCCCCTCGGCCAGCTTGAAGATCGCGGCGACGTCGGCGCCGAACTTCTTGCGCCGCACGGTCGAGAGCGGCGAGGCGGTCATCCGCATCCCGTCCGACAGCGCCACGCCCACGGTCTTGGTCCCGACATCGAGCCCGAGCAGCTGGTCGCCCATCTTCAGCAGGGGGGCCATCTGCTCGATCGTCACCACCCCGGCGGGCGCGTCCCCGGTCATTGCGGCGCCCCCCCGTTGGCGGCCTGGGCGCGGGCGGCCTCGGCGGCGGCCTCGAGCTCGGCCAGAACCTCCGGGCGATCCGCGAAGGTCTCGCGCGCCGAGCCCATGATGCGCTCGATGTCGCCTTCGCGGGCGAGCACGCCGTAAGCGCGCAGCAGGCGGCCCCATTCGGCGACCGTGCCGCCCTCGGTCGCCAGCCGGTCCTCGAGCCGCGCGACCATGCCCTCGATCATCTCGCGCCGGTCCTCCATCGACATCTCGGCGGCGTCCCGCATCGCGTCCGCATCCGGGCCGGGCAGGCCGCGGGCGGCGCGCAGGGCGTCGGCGGCCTCCTGCGCCTCGGGGGGCACGGGGGCGCCGGCCTCCTGCGCCACGTCGCCGATCACGCGCAGGATCGGCTCCTTCCACGGCGCGTCGGGGCCGCCTTCGCGCAAGAGCTCGGTCCACAGCTTCAGCGCCAGGTCCGCGCGCCCGTTCTGGGCCAGCGCCAGGCCCGCATAATAGCGCGCCGTGGTGTTGCCGGGATCGAGCGCCAGGGTGCGCGACAGCAGCTTCTCGGCCTCGGGCGAGACATAGCCCTCGGCGGCCAGCACCATCGCCTCGGCCTGGAGTTCCAGGTCCGCGGCCTCGGCGGCGTCGCCGAGCAGCGCGTTGGCCTCCTCCTGCGCGCGCCAGGCGGCCTTGGGGTCGTCCAGCCGCATCAGCGCCTGCGCCAGAAGCCGCCGCCCGCGCACGTCGTCGGGCCGGTCGGCGAGGATGCCGCGCAGCCGGTCCACCAGCTCCAGCATCCGGTCCGCCTCGGGGGGCAGCTGCGGCTCGGGGATGCCCGAGGCTTCGCGGCGCGCGGCGATCCTCTCCTCCGCCGCCTCCTGCGAAGGCCGGTTGGCGGCGGCCTCCTTCATGTCCGCGAGGCGCTGGGCGCGGGGCAGGTCGCCCTGGCCCGGGGTCCCGAGCGCGAAGTAGAGGCCCGCGCCCCCGCCCAGCAGCCCGATGACGGCGACCAGCGCCAGCACGCGCGAGGCGCCCGCCGGGGCCGGCCCGGCGCCGTGGCTGCGCTCGGCCTCCGCCGCGGCGGCGAGCAGGCGGCGCGACACCTCGGCCCGGGCGCCCTCGGCCTCGGCCGCGCTCAGCACCCCGCGCTCGAGATCCGCGTCGACGGCGGCGAGCTGGTCGCGGAACACGGCCATGTCATGGGCGGCGCGCGGCGCGGCGTCGGCCCCGCGCGAGAGCAGCGGGCGGATCAGGAACAGCGCGGCGGCGATGGCGAGCGCCGCGGCGGTCGCCCAGAATTCCAGCATGCGTAAGGGCCTTTCCGGTCCTGCGTGGGCCCCGGCGCGGGGGCCGGGCTGCGAAATCCGCGGGACAGTACCGGGGGCGGGGGCGGGCTTCAATGCGGCGCCGCGCGGCCGGTCGCGGGGGCGTGAACGGCGCGCGAGCGGGGCGGGGCGGGGGTTGCGCGCTGAAACTGTTGCGAATGCTGCGCTTCGCGGGGTTCCCCAACGTCTGGACGGGACGCGCCGGGCGGGTAGTGTGGGGGCGGGGGTCCGCCGCCGCGCGCCCCGAGCAAAGCGCAGGAGACCGCGACCCATGGCCCGATATTCCGCCTTCGCCATCGCCCGCCATGCCCTGTCCCGCCACCAGGGATGGGAGCGCGCCTGGCCCGACGCGACGCCGCGCGGGCGCTACAAGGTGGTGATCGTCGGCGCCGGGGGGCACGGCCTCGCCACCGCCTATTACCTGGCGCGCGAGCACGGGATCACCGACGTGGCGGTGCTGGAGAAAGGCTGGCTCGGGGGCGGCAATACCGGGCGCAACACCACCATCATCCGCTCGAACTACCTGCGGGACCCCTCGGCGGCGATCTACGAGAAGTCGCGCAGCCTCTATGAGGGGCTGAGCCAGGAGCTCAATTTCAACATCATGTTCAGCCCCCGCGGCGTGCTGATGCTGGGCCAGACCGAGCACGAGATGCGGGCCTGGTCGCGCACCTGGCACGCCAACCGGTGCAGCGGCATCGAGTCGGAGCTGGTGACGCCGGAGCGGATCAAGGAGATCGTGCCGATCATCAACCTGGACGGCCCGCGCTACCCGGTCCTCGGCGGGCTGTGGCAGCCCCGCGGCGGCACCGCGCGCCATGACGCGGTGGCCTGGGGCTATGCCCGCGCGGCGGCGGCGCTCGGCGTCGACATCATCCAGCGCTGCGAGGTGACGGGGATCGAGACGAATGGCGGCCATGTCACCTCGGTGCGCACCTCGCGCGGGGACATCGCCTGCGACCGGCTCTGCCTCGTGGTCGCCGGGCATTCGGGGGAGCTGGCGCGGATGGCCGGCTTCCGCCTGCCGGTGGAATCGGTGGCCCTGCAGGCGCTGGTCTCGGAGCCGGTGAAGCCGATGATCGACTGCGTGGTGATGGCCAACACGGTGCATGGCTATGTCAGCCAGTCCGACAAGGGCGAGCTGGTGATCGGCGGCGGCGCCGACGGGTTCAACAACTTCACCCAGCGCGGCAGCTTCCAGCACATAGAGGAGACGGTGCGCGCGCTGACCGAGACCTTCCCGGTGATCTCGCGCATGCGCCAGCTGCGCCAGTGGGGCGGGATCGTGGACATGACCGGCGACCGCTCGCCCATCATCGGCAAGACGCCGGTCGGGGGGGTGTTCCTCAATTGCGGCTGGGGCACGGGGGGCTTCAAGGCGATCCCCGGCTCGGGCTGGGCGACGGCCGAGATGCTGGCCAAGGGCGAGCCGGGCGAGATGGCGGGCCCCTTCGGCATGGACCGTTTCGCCGAGGGGCGGGTGATCGACGAATCGGTCGCCGCCGCGGTGGCGCATTGATGGGGGCGCGGCTTCGACGCCGGGGGCGCGGCGGCGCCGAGGGCGAGGCCCACGGCCTCGCCCCGCGGGCGGACGGCCGCGCGGCGGGGGCGGGCCCCGTCCCGGCGCACGGGGGCGGCGCGACCCTTGCCGGGCCGGCTCCGGGCGCCGCGCCGGGCGGGGGCGCGGGACGCCGCCGCATCGACGGCGACGGCGACGGCCGGGGCGCCGGGGCCGCGGGCCTGTTCATGGCGGGGTGGATGGCGCGGGCGGCGGCGCGGTCTGCAGCGCGGCGCGGGCCGGGCGTCGCGCGGCGGGGCGAGGCCCTCGCGGCTGCGGACCCTGCGGGGGCGCGGCAAGGGGCGGCGAGCCCGCGGATGGGCCGCGACGCCGCCGGGCGCCGCGCCCCCGCCGCAGTCCCGTCCTGCGCCGTCTCCGCCCTCTCATCGGCCAAAGCCGCCGGGACCATGCCGGGCGGCGCCCGGGGCGTCTTCGTCTTCGCATCGGCGCGGGTTGTCAGCTGTCAACATCCCGGCGCGGGGCAGGCGGCGCGGTCCGCCTCGGGCTGCCCGGATGCGCGGCTCCAGCCGTTGGCCGCCGGGGACGAGGCCGCCCATCGGGGTCTTTCCCCGGTCGGCGGCGGGCGGTGCGCGCGGGGCGGGGCGTCAGTCGCCGCCGTCTCCGCCATCCCCGTCGTCACCGCCGAAGAACCAGCCGCCGCCGTCATCTCCGCCCCTGCGGCGTCCGTTCCTCCGGCGGCGCGGAAGAACGGCGCGCACCAGGATCACGAGGATGACGAGGGCGATGACGGCTTCGAGCTGGCTCATGCTGGGGTCCTCCCGGCGCCGCGCGCGCGGCGCTCAGCCCTGCGCAACGGGGCGAGCGGCCCCGGCCCGCGGGATGGCGTGCTCATGAAGGTGTTCGGCGCGGTCGTCGAGGGCGAGGGGCGGCTCGACCGTCCCGCTCGCGCCGCGGGGATGGGCGCGGGCGATCTCCCGCGCGTTGCGGTGCAGGACGCGGTGCAGGAGAAGGCCGGTCGCGGCGAGGCCCGCGGGGATCAGCAGCTTGATCATCGCGGCTTAGTCCCAGCCGCCGCCGCCGGAGTCCCCGCCGCCGCCATCGCCGCCGCCGTCTCGACCTGCATGCCAGCCGGGGGGGACGTACCCGGAGGCTCCACCGCCGCCCCGGCCCTGCTTGCCGCGCGCGCCTGCGCGCATCAACAGGAATGCGAACAGGAACAGGCCGATCAGCGCGCCCGCGCCGAGGATCGCCTCCGTCATCTCGCCGGTCATGCGCCCCTCCGTTCCGCCGGGGCCGAAGCCGCCCCGTTCGGGAAGGATGCGCAGGGATTGCGCCCTGAACAAGGCGCGCAGGCCGGGGGCGGCTCGGGCGTCTCGCCTTCGCGGAACATGACCCCGACCCGCAATGCGCGCCTCGTCACGGGCGCCGCGCAGACCCGCGCCACGCGCCCCGGCGGCGGCACGCCGCCTGCGCCCGGGAATGGGGGGCTTGCCCCCCCTGAGCGGGCGCACGCCCCCTCCGGGCGCGGGCGGGGTCAGGCCCGGGCGCCGGGCGCGTCCTCGGGGAAACCCATCTCTTCGAGGGGGAAGGGCAGCTCCTCCTCCAGCGCGCCGAAATCCTCATCCGCCGCTGCGAGCGCCAGCGAGGCCGCCCGCAGCGCCTCGGTCCCCGCGTCGTCGGCGCGGCCCGCGGCCCAGGGCCGCAAGCCCTCCACCTGCACGGGGGCCGTGCGCCCGGCCCGCGGCCGCGCCGCCTCGGCCCGGCGCAGCGCCTCGGCCAGCCGCTCCCGCTCCGCCCGCGCGGCCTCGAGCTCGGCCGCCAGGGCCGCCCGGCGGTTGTGTCCCATCATCGTCATCAGCGCGCCTCCGAACAGATGTTCTCCATGTGTTCCAGTCTGCGCGCCCTTCGCCGTCCCGGCAAGGAAAATGTTCTTCCAATGTTCTCAGGCGCCGCGCCCCGCCGCGCGCCGCAACAACGAGGTCCCGACATGCTTCTGCTGACCTGCCCGTATTGCGAGGCCGAGGGGGAGGAGACCGAGTTCGCCCCCGGCGGCGAGGCGCATCTGAAGCGCGAGGGCCCGGGGGCCTCCGACGACGCCTTCGCCGACTACCTGTTCACCCGCAAGAACCCCAAGGGCGTCCATTTCGAACGCTGGCGGCACCAGTTCGGCTGCGGGAAATGGTTCCACGTCGCCCGCTGCACCGCGACGCTGGAGGTGTTCGGGTCCTACGCCGCCCAGACCTCCGCCCCGCCCGAAGACATCCTCGCGCGCATCCGCGCCCGTCGCCCCGGCCGGGAGGGCTGAGCCATGAGCCGCAGACTGACCGCCGGCGGGATCCTCGTGAACCGCGAGGAGCTGATCCGCGGGACCGTGGACGGAGAGGTGCTGGCGGGCCATCCCGGCGACACGCTCGCCTCGGCCATGCTCGCCTCGGGGCGGATGCTGATGGGGCGCAGCTTCAAGTATCACCGCCCCCGGGGCCCCGTCTCCGCGGGGTGGGAGGAACCCAACGCCCTGTTCGGAATCGGCGCGGGCGGGCGCTATGAGCCGAACCTGCGCGCCACCACCGTGGAGCTGCGCGAGGGCCTGACGGCCGAGAGCCAGAACCGCTGGCCGTCGCTGAAATTCGACGTGGGCGAAGTGAACGACCGGCTGTCGCGCGTCTTCCCCGCGGGGTTCTACTACAAGACCTTCATGCACTCGCTCGACGCGTGGGAGAAGGTGTTCGAGCCGGTGATCCGCCGGGCGGCGGGCCTCGGCAAGGCGCCCACGGAACCCGACCCGGATGCGTACGAGCATTTCTACTGGACCGCCGACGTGCTGGTGGTCGGCGGCGGCATCGCCGGGCTGGCGGCGGCGCGCGCGGCGGCCGAGGCCGGGGCCTCGGTCACGCTGGTCGAGCAGAACTGGTGGTGGGGCGGCCGCGCGCTGGTCGACGCGCCGGTCATCGACGGGCGCCCGGCGGGCGAGTGGATCGACGCGCAGGTCGCCGCGCTGTCGGCGATGGAGAACGTCACCCTGCGCCTGCGCACCCAGGCGGCGGGGGTGCACGACCACGGCTATGTCATCCTTGATGAGCGCGCGCCCGAGGGCGCCGACGCCGTCCCCGGCCCCCGCCGCCGCTTGTGGCGGGTGCGCGCGGGGCGGGTGATCACGGCGCAGGGCGCGGTGGAACGACCGCTGAGCTTCGCGGGCAATGACAAGCCGGGGGTGATGCTCGCCTCCGCGGCGCGGGATTACGCGGCGCTCTGGGGAGTCGCCGTGGGCGCGCGGGTGGTGGTGGTCACCAACAACGATGACGGCTACCGCACCGCGCTGGCGCTGGCCAAGGCGGGGGTGACCGTGGCGGCGGTGATCGACCCGCGCGAGGGCGCGCAGGGGCCGCTGGCCCGCGCGGCGTCCGAAGCGGGGATCGACGTGCGGCAGGGCATGGCGATCCGCAAGGTCGAGCATGACTGGTGGCATGTCCGCGGGGCGTATGTGTGCCGCGCGAACGGGACCGGCGCGGCCTCCGAACTGGTCCCCTGCGACGCGATCCTGATGTCGGGGGGGTGGTCCCCGGCCGTCCACCTCTGGTCCCATTGCGGCGGCAAGCTGGCCTGGGACGAGGGGACCGCCTGCTTCCGCCCCGACCCGGCGCAGCCGCCGCTGGGACGCGACGGGCAGGGCTTCGTGCTGACGGCGGGGACGGCCTCGGGGCCGCTCTCCACCGCCGGGGCCTTGTCGGACGCGATCCGGGCGGGGGCGCATGCCGCCGGGGATCTCGGCTTCGGGGACGGCGCGCCGGGCGCGGCGCCCGAGGTGGAGGAAGAGGCCGAGGCCCCGATGGCGCCGGTCTGGATCATGCCCGCGAAGGCGGGGGCGGACCTGCGCGCCAAGGCGTTCCTCGACTTCCAGAACGACGTGAAGGTCTCCGACGTCGAGCTGGCGGCGCGCGAGGGGTATGAGAGCGTCGAGCACGCCAAGCGCTACACCACGCTCGGCATGGCGACGGACCAGGGGAAGCTGTCGAACATCAACGGGCTGGCGATCCTGGCCGATGCGCTGGGCAAGCCGATCCCGCAGGTGGGGACGACGACCTTCCGCCCGCCCTGGACGCCGGTCCCCCTCGCCGCCATTGCAGGCGACGCGCGGGGCGAATTGTTCAAGCCGACCCGCAAGACGCCGATGGACGCCTGGCACGACGCCAATGGCGCGACCTGGGAGGCCGTCGGGGACTGGCGCCGTCCCTTCGCCTATCTGCGCGAGGGAGAGGACGTGCACGCGGCGGTGCGGCGCGAGGTGATCGCGGCGCGGACCGGGGCGGCGATGCTGGACGCCTCGACCCTGGGGAAGATCATCGTCTCGGGGCCGGATGCAGGGGTGTTCCTTGACCGGCTCTATACCAACATGATGTCGACGCTGAAGCCGGGCCGCTGCCGCTATGGGCTGATGTGCACCGAGGCGGGGTTCCTGTTCGACGACGGCGTGGTGGTGCGCCTGTCCGAGGACAAGTTCCTGTGCCACACCACCACCGGCGGCGCGGGGCGCGTGCATGCCTGGATGGAGGAATGGCTGCAGACCGAGTGGTGGGACCTGCGCGTCTGGGTGATGGACGCGACCGAGCAATACGCCCAGGTCGCGGTCGTCGGCCCGAAGGCGCGGGACATCCTGCGGCGGCTCGGCGGCATGGATGTCAGCCGCGAGGCGATCCCCTTCATGGGGTTCGCGGAAGGCGCGCTCGGGGGGATCCCGGCGCGGGTCCACCGCATCTCCTTCTCGGGCGAGCTGTCGTTCGAGATCGCGGTTCCGGCGATCCATGGCCAGGCGCTGTGGGACAGGCTGCTGGAGGCGGGGATGCCGTCCGATGTGCAGCCCTACGGCACCGAGGCGATGCACGTGCTGCGGGCCGAGAAGGGCTTCATCATGATCGGGGACGAGACCGACGGCACGGTGACGCCGCAGGACCTGGACCTGCACTGGGCGGTGTCGAAGAAGAAGGACGACTTCATCGGCAAGCGCGGCCAGATGCGCGCCGACCTGGTGCGTGCGGACCGGCGGCGCCTGGTGGGCCTGTTGACCGAGACCCCGGGCGACCGGCTGCCCGACGGCGCCCCGAGCGTCGAGGATGTGCAGGAGGACGGGCGCGCGCGGATGACCGGGCACGTGACGTCCTCCTACCACTCGCCGACGCTGGGGCGCTCCATCGCCATGGCGCTGGTGGAGGGGGGCATGGACCGGGAAGGGGAGGTGCTGACCTTCTCCACCGGGCCGGGCGCGGTGATGCGCGCCAAGGTCGTCTCGCCGGTATTCTTTGATCCGAAGGGGGAGAAGCAGGATGTCTGATCCCGTCATCATCAGCGGCCCGGCGAACCGGGGGATGATCTCGCTGCGCGCGGACCTCGCGAAACCCTCCGTGGCCAATGCGCTGGAGGGGCTGTTCGGCCTGCCCGTGCCGGGCGTGCGGCGGATCGAGACCGGCGAGGGCGGCGCGGCGGCGTGGATGAGCCCGGACGAGCTCTTGCTGCTGCTCCCCGAGGGCGAGGACCCGGCGGAGGCGGCCGCGCAGGCGGCGGCGCTGGAGAAGCGGCTCGGGCGGCTGCATTCGCTGATGCTGGACCTGTCCTCGGCCCGGGTGCAGTTCGCGCTGTCGGGGCCGGGCGCGCGCGAGGTCCTGGCCAAGGGCGCGCCGGTGGACCTGCGCCCCGCCGCCTTCGGGCCGGGGGCGTTCCGGCGCACCCGGCTGGGGCAGGTGGCGGCGGCGTTCTGGTGCGCGGGCGACGGCTTCGGCCTGGTCTGTCACCGCTCGGTGAGCGATTACACCGCTGCATGGCTGCGCAATGCTGCGGCGCCGAACAGCCTGCCGGTGGCGATCCGGGCCTGAGCCGCCCGCGCCCGTCTTCGCGAGTCATCGACGCCCCGCCGCGCCCGACGCGGCGGGGCGTCCTTGCATCTACGACCTTGGTATGACACCGGATTCTGGTTAATTGGGGCGGCATTGCGGCGACGGGCCGGATGTCTGCGACCGGACTCGCCTTCCGCGTGCGTAACCTTGCGGATCGGTTTATTTCGCAGGTGCGAGATATGCATTCCCTGCAAATCGGGTTTGGCCTTTTGTGCAGTGCACACGTCAGCCGTCCCGACCTATCTTCAATCTCAAGCAAGGGCGGTCGCGCCGAGACGCGGCGGCCCGGAGCACCCGGAACACGAAAGGGCGGCCGCCCGAGATGGCCGCGAACGACGATGAAGCGCACCGACACCCTGCCGACCCTGTCCGACATCGAGGCTGACGCCCGTCGTCTTCAGGCCGAGGCCGTCGCCCATGCGCTGCGCACCCTGATGACCGGCATCCGCGACGCTTTCGGCGGCGCGACGGTTCACGGAAACGGTCGGACCGCCTGACCCGGCGAGCGCCGCGCACCTCCTCCCAGCGCGTCGCCCCTGCCGCACAGGCTTCTGATCGAGACCTCGGACCCCGGACCCTCCCTCCGGCTTCCGAGGCAAGGTCCCCGCCCGGAACCTCCCACCGGGCGGGGACTTCGAAACAAGGATCGGCCCGGTCACTCTGACCCGGCGGACGCCGCGCACCTCCTCCCAGCGCGTCGCCCTCGCCGCCCAGAAGACCCCGCCGTGACCTCGGCCCTCCCGGACCTCCCACCGGGCCGCCGAGGACAAGGTCCCCGCCCGGACCCTCCCACCGGGCGGGGACTTCAAAGACAAGGATCGGCCCGGTCTCTCCGACCCGGCGGACGCCGCGCACCTCCTCCCAGCGCGTCGCCCTCGCCGCCCGGAAGACCCCGCCGTGACCTCGGCCCTCCCGGACCCCCCACCGGGCCGCCGAGGACAAGCTCCCCGTCCGGATCCTCCCACCGGACGGGGACGCTGAAATCAGGATCGGCCGGTCCCTTCCCGACCCGGCGCACGGCTCGCACCTCCTCCCAGCGATCCGACGCGCAGACGGAACGGACCCGCCGACGGCCAGGCCGCCGGACCCTCCCTCCGGCCCCGAGGCCAAGAGCCCCCGTCCGGATCCTCCCACCGGACGGGGGCATTTTCTTTTCCGGCCCCCCGTTGCATGATCGACCCCTGCGCCGCCATCGCCGGCCGCGGGGCCCGGCCGCGGGGCCCGGCCGCGGGGCCCGCCGGGGCGGGCGCCCGCATTGGGGTAACTGGTTTTGGAAAGCGTCCCGCGGCGCGGTCCCGGCGTCGTCCCCGCGTCGAGGCGGCGGCCGCCGGGATCGCCGCGGGCGGGGCGCGCATTTTACGCCCTTCGTTAAAAATGCGTCAGTTTCCGCTGCGGAACTTCTAACGAAGCGTCACTCCGGTGTAATTATCGATTGAATTGCCGAGGGGGGCGCCGCGATGTCCATCCGATACCTTTTGAAACTTTACGGGCCTTTCGAATTCGGACTCCTTGGGGGCGCGCCGCTCGCCCTCGGGGCGAAACAGCAGGCCCTGATCGCCATGCTCGCGCTGTCGCCGCAAGGCTCGCGCACGCGCGGGTTCCTGCAGGACACGCTCTGGGGCAACGTGCAGTCGGCCCAGGCCAAGGGCAGCCTGCGCAACGCGCTCTCCCAGGTGCGCAAGATGCTGGGCGACCGGGCCGACGACCTGCTGACCGCCACCCGCGACCGGGTCACGCTGAACCTGTCGATGGTGGATCTCGCGGGCGATCCGGCCGACGGCGATTTCCTCGAGGGGATGGAGCTGCGCTCGGAGCAGGCCTTCGTCACCTGGCTGCAGGAGCGCCGGGACGAGATGCGCGCCGGGCGGATCCCCGACCGGCTCGAGGCCGAGCGCCTCGCGGCCGCGGGGACGCAAGCGGCGGCGCGGGCCCCGGCGCCCGCGGGCCCGGCCCCGTTCGCCGCCGCGCGCGGGCTGATGTCCGCCGCCGCCGCCGCCGCCGCCGCGCCCTTCGCGGTCTCGCCCGATCTCGAGCTGCGGCCGGCCATCGCGGTGCTGCCGTTCCGCGATTTCGGAGACGACGCGGGCGGGGGCCTGGGCGACGCGCTGGCCGAGGACGTCTCGCGCGCGCTGTCGCGCAGCCGCGGCTTCAACGTGATCTCGCATCTCTCTTCGCGCCATTTCGCGGCGCGCCGGGCGACGCTGCCGCAGGTGACGGCCGAGCTGAACCCCCGCTTCCTGGTGACCGGGGAGATCCGCGCCTCGGGCGAGCGGTTCCGGCTCAATGTCGACCTGCATGACGCGCAGTCGATGCGCCTGCTGGAAAGCCGCGAGCATTTCGGCGACGTGCCGACCTTCCTGCGCGGCGAGTTGGACGTGGCGCGCACGGTGGTGGTCGACGCCTCGCGCGCGGCGGCGCAGCTGGCGGCCGAGGCGGTGCGGGCGCGCCCGCTGCCCAGCCTCGCGGTGCACGAGCTGCTGATGGCCGCCATCGGGCTGATGCACGGCGCCGACCGCACCCAGTTCTTCCTGGCGAAGGAGATGCTGGACGCCGCGGTCGCGCGGGTGCCGGGCCGGGCCGAGCTGCACGCCTGGCTGGGCAAGTGGCATGTTCTGCGGGTGATGAAGGGGTTCGGCGGCGAGCGCGACGGCGCGCGGGCCGAGGCCATCGCCGCGGCCAAGGCCGAGACCGCGCGCGCGCTCGACATCGACCCGGTGCACCCGACGGCGCTGACCATCGACGGTTTCGTGCATTCGCACCTGGCCGGCGAGATGGACGTGGCCGAGACGCGCTATCGCCAGGCCATCGAGGTCGACGAGAACGACGCCTTCGCCTGGCTGCTGTTCGGCACGCTGCACGCCTTCCGCGACCAGGCCGCCGACGCGGTGCGCTTCACCGAGCGGGCGCGGCGGCTCTCGCCGCTCGACCCGCAGCGCTACTACTACGATTCGCTCGGGGCCACCGCCTATCTCGCCGACCGGCGCTATGCCGAGGCGCTGGACCTGGCCAACCGCTCGCTCTGCGGCAACCGGCGCCACCCCTCGACCCTGCGGGTGCGCACCATCGCCCTGCAGCGGCTGGGCCTGACCGAGGAGGCCCGCCGCGCGGCGCAGGAGCTGATGCGGCTGGAGCCGGGGCTGAGCGTGTCGACCTATCTCGGCTCGCATCCCGCGGGGCGGTTCGAGACCGGCCGCGAATGGGCCGAGGCGCTGCGCGAGGCGGGCGTGCCGCTCTGACGCCGGGCGGCGGGGCGGGCCTGGGCCGGGCCTGAGAGAAGGGGCGGCGGGATCTCTCCCGCCGCCCCTTTTCGTCCCTGGCCGGGGGGATCAGTCCTCGGCCGCCGCGATGAAATCCTCGAGCGTCACGATGGGCCGCCCGTTCCGGCGCAGCACGCCGTCCTCGGGGCGCCAGCGCCCGCCGGTGTCGCCGGGGCGGCGCCAGTAGGACATCGGATCGCGCGACACCAGGCCGACCAGCGTTTCGGCCAGCAGCGCGGCGCCGAGCGGGCCCAGCGTCTCGCCGTCGCCGCGCTCCTCCGCCTCGCGCAGAAGGTAGAGCGCGAGGGGCGTGTCCTCGGACAGCGGGCCGGACAGCGCCGCGGCGCCGGGGCCGTCGGCGATCTCGGTCGCGGTCATCGGCGCCATGCGCAGCTTCAGCGCCGAGGCGGCCATCCGGTGCACGCATTGCCCCGAGGGCAGCCCCGCCCGGCCCCCCAGCGCGACCAGCGCCGCGAGGCGGTCAGGGTCCGCGCCCGCGGCGCCGTCCGGGCCGCGATGCAGCGCGACCAGCGGCAGCAGCGCGGCGACGAGTTCGAGCGGCAGGGGCGGGATGCCGCCCGCCTCCCGCTCGGCCAGGCGCGAGAACAGCGGCGCGCCCGCGTCCGTCGCGTCCTCGAGCGCGTCATCCCCGGCCAGCGCGGGCAGGGCGGCGTTGAGGGCGAGCCACTGCACCAGCAGCCGCAGTTCCTCGCGCGCGCGCAGGAAGCCGATGGTCGGGTCGCTCTCGGGCACGCCCTCGTCCGCCAGCGCCAGCGCGGCGCGGTTGTGCAGGCGCAGGGCGGCGAGGACCAGCTTCTCCAGCAGCGGATCGCCGCCATTGCGCGGATCGGCCAGCAGCGGGCGCGGCGGGCGCATGTCGCCGGCCGGGGCCAGGGCGAAGCCGCAGGGCCGGGCGGCGAGGGGGCAGGGGTCCTCGGGGCCGTTGATCCAGGGCAGGCCCTCGGGCGCGTCGCCGCGCCCGCCGGCCAGGCGCATCATGCGCGGGGAATGCGGGTCGCGCAGGGCGGCGGCGCCGACGGGCCGGCCGCGGGAATCGCGCCCGTCGCCATAGATCGAATCGAGGTCGATCCACCCGCGCCGCCGGTTGCCCGCGGGCGCCGCGCCCGGGGTCTCGGGGCTGAGCGCGAGGCACATGTCATGGGCGATCAGCTGCAGGAAGGCGGCGGCCAGCGGGTCGGGGCGGAAGCCCGCCGCGCCCGCGTCCCGGGCGTTCCCCGCGGCGCCGCCCCCAGCGGCGGCGCGGGCCGCGGCCTCGGCGCCTTCGGTCGGGCCGGGCCGGGCGGTGGCGGAGAACAGTCCGAACCGGCCCTCGATGCGCTCCCCGGCGCGCGGGCCGCCTCGGGGTCCGGAGCGGCCGTCGGGCCCGTCCGGGGCCCGGGCCCGGTCCGGATCGGGATCGTCGGCGCCGGTTTCCCCGGAAGGCGGGTACGCCGACGGGCCGGCCTGCGCCGGGTTGGGTCGAGTGTGAGTCATGCCAAGCCCCCATCGCTTCGCAGTCGGCGGAAAATGCTCCGCCGGTCGAGGCGTGCCGTACGCGCAGGGGACGTCACGGGGCCCCCTGGCGCGCGCGCCCTGCCGCCTCGTGGTCAGGACGCATTCATCTATGAGGTCAGCTTAGCTTGGGAAACCGCGCTGTGGTTGCGAGGATTTCCAATTATCCATCATTGAAGCGTTAAAAGTGACGAAAACGTGCCGCGCCGGGCGCCGGTCTATTGGGCAAACGGCCGAAGCGCCCCCCGGACGCGGCGGAAAGCGGGCCCGGGACGTCGGTTGCGCAATGAATTGATTCGTATCTGCGAAGATGACGGTCGCCGGGGCGTCGACCCCGGCGGCGCGCGCCCCGGGACCGTTTCCGCGGCGAAGACGAAAACCGCCTCGCCGCGACCGGGGCGGGGCTCAGCGCCCGCGGCCCTTGCGCTTGACCCCGCCGCGCTGGCCGGGCCGCCCGGCGGTGGAGCGGCCGCGGGTCTTCACCGCCTCCTCCTGCGCCGCCTCGACCGCGGCCTGGCGGGCGAGCGGATCGTCGGCCACCGCCAGCTCCACGGCCTCGAGGCGCTTGATCTCGTCGCGCAGGCGGGCGGCTTCCTCGAACTCCAGGTTCTCGGCCGCCTTGATCATGTCCTTCTTCAGCCCCTCGAGATGCGCGGCGAGGTTGGCGCCCGGCTTGGGGCCCTTGCCGACATTCGCGGTGACGCGGGACATGTCGGTGTCGCCGTCCCAGGTGCCTTCCAGCACGTCCTCGATGTTCTTGCGCACGGTCTGGGGGGTGATGCCGTGGGCCTCGTTATAGGCCATCTGCTTCTCGCGCCGCCGCTCGGTCTCTCCGATCGCGCGTTCCATCGAGCCGGTGACGCGGTCGGCATACATGATCACCCGCCCGTCCACGTTGCGCGCGGCGCGGCCGATGGTCTGGATCAGCGAGGTTTCGGAGCGCAGGAAGCCTTCCTTGTCCGCATCCAGGATGGCGACCAGCGAGCATTCGGGGATGTCGAGCCCCTCGCGCAGCAGGTTGATGCCGATCAGCACGTCGAAGGCGCCGAGGCGCAGGTCGCGGATGATCTCGATCCGCTCGATCGTGTCGATGTCCGAATGCATGTAGCGCACGCGGATGCCCTGTTCGTGCATGTGCTCGGTCAGGTCCTCGGCCATCCGCTTGGTCAGCACGGTGCAGAGCACGCGGCCGCCCTTCGCCGCCACCTGCCGGACCTCGTCGATCAGGTCGTCCACCTGGACTTCCACGGGGCGGATTTCGACCTGCGGGTCGATCAGGCCGGTGGGGCGGATCACCTGTTCGGCGAAGACGCCGCCGGCGCGCTCCATCTCCCACGCCGCGGGGGTGGCGGAGACGAAGACGCTGTCGGGGCGCATCGCGTCCCATTCCTCGAACTTCAGCGGGCGGTTGTCCATGCAGGACGGCAGGCGGAAGCCGTGCTCGGCCAGCGTCATCTTGCGCCGGAAGTCGCCCTTGTACATGGCGCCGATCTGCGGGACCGAGACGTGGGATTCGTCGGCGAAGACGATGGCGTTGTCGGGGATGTATTCGAACAGGGTGGGCGGCGGCTCCCCGGGCGCGCGGCCGGTGAGGTAGCGCGAGTAGTTCTCGATGCCGTTGCACACGCCGGTGGCCTCGAGCATCTCGAGGTCGAACTTGGTGCGCTGTTCGAGGCGCTGGGCCTCGAGCAGCTTGCCCTCGCCCTCGAGCTGCTTGAGGCGGACGGCGAGCTCTTCCTTGATGCCCTTGATGGCCTGCTGGATCGTCGGGCGGGGGGTGACGTAGTGGGAGTTGGCGTAGATGCGGACCTTCTCGAGGCTCCCCGTCTTCTCGCCGGTCAGGGGGTCGAATTCCTGGATCGTCTCCAGCTCTTCTCCGAAGAACGACAGGCGCCAGGCGCGGTCCTCGAGGTGGGCGGGCCAGATTTCGAGCGAGTCGCCGCGCACCCGGAAGGCGCCGCGCTGGAAGGCGGCGTCGTTGCGCTTGTATTGCTGGGCCGTCAGCTCGCGCATCACCTCGCGCTGGTCGTATTCATTGCCCGCGACCAGGTCCTGGGTCATCGCGGTGTAGGTTTCGACCGAGCCGATGCCGTAGATGCAGGACACGGAGGCGACGATGATGACGTCGTCGCGCTCCAGCAGCGCCCGGGTGGCCGAGTGGCGCATCCGGTCGATCTGCTCGTTGATCTGCGACTCCTTCTCGATGAACGTATCGGTGCGGGGGACGTAGGCCTCGGGCTGGTAATAGTCGTAGTAGGAGACGAAATACTCCACCGCGTTGTTGGGGAAGAACTTTTTGAACTCGCCATAGAGCTGCGCGGCGAGGGTCTTGTTGGGCGCGAGGATGATCGCCGGGCGCTGGGTTTCCTCGATCACCTTGGCCATGGTGAAGGTCTTGCCGGTGCCGGTGGCGCCGAGGAGGACCTGGTCATGCTCGCCGCCGCCGAGGCCCTCGACCAGCTCGCGGATCGCGGTGGGCTGGTCGCCGGCGGGCTCGAACTCCGTCACCATCTCGAGGCGCACGCCGCCTTCGAGCTTGGCCTTGGCCGCGCGCGCGTTCCCGGCCTGGGGCGCGTCGTAGGGCAGGTCGGGCATGTGGTCGGGTCGGTTGTTGTACATCGCGAGGGCCTCCGGAAGCGCAATGTGCGCCTTTGCGGGCGGGATTCAACCACGCCGCGGGACGTTGCCGACAGGGGGTGTCAGGAGGGTCCGCGAAGCTTCGAAAAACTTGCGCAGAATGCTGGGCGTCCCGTTCATGTTAACGTTCCGGCAACCTGTTTGCACGATGTTGACCTTGTCGCCGGGCCGATCAGGGTTCGCACGCCAGGGTCGGGTCGGGGACAGCAACTGAAGGGAGTCATGATCGTACGCGGTCTGAGGCTTCGCCGGCGCCCCTACCCCCACGTTCTGAGGACATGGGCGCCGCCGGAGCAGCCGCCGGCCCTGCGCCAGCACCACCCACCCCACCCCTCGCTCCCAGCGCGCGGTCGGCGGCCTCCTTTCGAACATCACTCAAACCCGCGCGTCGGTTCGGCCTCACCCCCCGAACCGGCGCGTTTCGTTTTGGGGCCGGGCTGGGCGGGGGCGGGCGAGGACGAGCGGGGTCGGGCGGGGACGGGCGAGGACGGGCGGGGCGGGGCGGCTCAGCCCCCGTCGCGCGCCGCCTTGCGGGCGGCCTTGCGGGCCGCGCGGGCCTCGGCCTCGGCCGCCGCGGCTTCGGCCTTGCGGGCCGTGCGCGCCGCGCGCCGGGCCTCGGCCTGCGCGTCGACCTTCCGGCGCCGCGCCGCGCGCGCCGCCTTCGCCGCGGCGCGCATCGGGGCCTCGCGGCGCAGCTGGTCCTTCAGCTGCGCGTCCCTTGCCTCGGCGCACAGGGGCAGGGACCAGAACGCCATGCCGACCATCACCGGCAGGCCGAGCAGCAGGCCCAGCCCGGAGATCAGCAGCAGCGGCGTTTCCACGGCGCAGGCGACGTCGATCTGCAGGGGCAGCCAGAGGGGGATGGTGCAGGGCGCCGCCCCGCCCGCGGGCCAGAGGACGGCGATGGCGGTGAAGAGGAACGCGGCCGCCATCATCGCGCCCATGCCCGTCGCCCCGACGCGGAAGCAGAACCGGCAGAACCGGGCGCGCCGCGGGGCGTTGGGGTCCGGGGCGTCCTCGTCGCGCGCGGCGGCGGGGGCGTTCGGGTCGGGGGCGCTCGGGCCGGGGGCGTTCAGGTCGGGCGCGCGCATCGTCTCAGTCCCCTTTCCCCTGCGCGGCCCTGCGCGCCGCTTTCCTGTGCGCGCGGGCCTCGGCCCCGGCCGCCGCGGCTTCGGCGTTGCGGGCCGCCCGCGCCTCCCGCGCCGCCTCGGCCCGCGCCCGCGCCCGCGCCGCCCGGGCCTTCGTGCGCGCCACCGAGGCGGCGGCCAGCGCCGCGTGCGCCTCGGCGCAGGGCCCGGACCTCCACACGAGGACGCCGACCGCGAGGGCGAGGAAGCCCAGGGCGAAGGTCGCCAGGGCTGCGAACATGGCGGCGCGCAGGGTGCAGGACACCTCGTGCGCGCCGTGAAGACCGCCCCCCTGGGACAACATGCAGACGCCGCCCGTCAGCTCCAGCGAAACGGGGACGCCCCCGCCGACCCCGGCCGCGACGGCCGAGAGGAACACCGCCGCGAGCCCCGCCCAGCAGAGCCGCCAGCACAGCAGGCAGGCCCGCAGCCTGCGCGGGGCGTCCGGGTCCGGGATCTCGCGCACCGGGTCCCGGACCTCGCGCAGCGTGATCTTCGTTTCCATGCCCGCTCTTCCCCCCGCGTCCCCATGCGGCGCCGCCTGCGCTTGCGCGGCGCGGCGCCCCGGTGCATACCGTGGCCAAACAGTTCCAGCCGAGGAGCGCCAGCCCATGTTCGCCCGCATCTACCGTCCCGCCAAGACCGCCATGCAGTCCGGCACGGCCAAGACCCACCAGTGGGTGCTGGAATACGCGCCCGAACAGGCCAAGGCGATCGACCCGCTGATGGGCTGGACGGGCTCGGGCGACATGCGCGGCCAGGTGAAGCTGACCTTCGACTCGCGCGAGGCGGCCGAGGATTACGCCCGCCGCCACGGCATCCCCTTCCAGGCCTATGAGCCGAAGGAGCGCAAGCACAACATCCGCGCCAAGGGCTATGGCGCGAACTTCGCGACCGAGCGGCGCGGCGCCTGGACCCACTGAGGGTCCCGCCCGACGGCCGATCAACGCCCGCCCCGACCGGCCGTCGGGGCGGGCGTTCGCGTTTCCGCGCCCCCTCTCTTCCCCCGCCGCAGGAGGCCCCCATGCGCCGCATCGAGACCCTGGACGATCTCCACGCCCTCTATGGAACCCCCGGCGAGGCGTCGCTGGTGAAGGAGGCCGCCGTCTTCACCCCGGCCTACCGGAAGATCATCGAGGCCGCGCCCTTCTTCGCCCTCGCCACCGCGGGGCCGGAGGGGCTGGACTGCTCGCCCCGCGGCGACCGGGGGGCGGCGGCGCGGGTGGCGGGGCCCTCGACGCTGCTGATCCCCGACCGGCGCGGCAATGACCGCATCGATTCGCTGCGCAACATCATCCGCGATCCCCGGGTCGGGCTGATGTTCCTCGTCCCCGGCCATGGCAACGCGCTGCGGGTCAACGGGCGGGCCTGGATCACCGATGACGAGGGCCTGCGGGACGGCTTCGCGGTGGAGGGCAAGCCGCCGCGCACGGTGATCGTGGTGGAGGTGGAGGCGATCTATTTCCAGTGCGCCCGCGCCATCATCCGCGCGGGCCTGTGGGACGCGGCCGCGCAGTCGGCGGCGGACGGACTGCCCACCCCGGGCGAGGCGCTGCGCGAGCTGAAGGCGGGCTTCGACGCCGAGAGCTATGACGGGAGCTGGGCGGCGCGGGCGGCGCAGACCATGTGGTGAGCGGGCCGGGGCGGGTTTACGCCCGGGTCTTGATCCAGCCGCCGCCGAACACGCGGGATCCCTCGGGCGCGTAGAAGACGCAGGCCTGGCCGGGGGCCACGCCCTCTTCCACGCCGATCAGCTCCACCTCGGCGGTCGTCGGCCCGGTGGGGCGGACCATCGCCGGCGCCGGCGGGCGGGTGGAGCGGACCTTCACCCGCATCTCCCACCCCCCCTCGGGCGCGTCCTGGAAATCGCCGTCGCCGAGCCAGTTGACCTCGCCGATGCCGATCCGCTTCGTGCCCAGCGCCTCCTTCGGGCCGACCACGACCTGGCGGGCGTCCGCGTCGAGCCGCACGACATAGAGCGGCGCGGCGCTGCTGATGCCGAGGCCGCGGCGCTGGCCGATGGTGTAGTGGATGACGCCGCGATGCGTCCCGAGGACCGTTCCGTCGAGATGGACGATCTCCCCCGGCTCCGCCGCGCCCGGGCGCAGCTTCTCGATCACGTCGGTGTACTTGCCCTGCGGCACGAAGCAGATGTCCTGGCTGTCGGGCTTGTCCGCGACCGAGAGGCCATGGCGGCGGGCCAGTTCCCGCGTCTCGGCCTTGCTCACGAGATCCCCCAGCGGGAAGCGCAGCGCGGCCAGCTGTTCGCGGGTGGTCGAGAACAGGAAATAGCTCTGGTCCCGGTCCGGGTCGGCGGCGCGGTGCAGCTCGGGCCCGTTCGGCCCGTCGACGCGGCGGATGTAGTGGCCGGTGGCCATGCAGTCGGCCCCCAGCTCCTTCGCTGTCTGCAGCAGGTCCTTGAACTTCACCCGCTCGTTGCAGCGGATGCAGGGAATCGGGGTGGCGCCGGCGAGATAGGCGTCGGCGAATTCCTCGATCACCGCCTCGCGGAAGATGTTCTCATAATCCAGCACGTAATGCGGGAAGCCCTTGGTCTCGGCCACCCGGCGCGCGTCGCGGATGTCGAGCCCCGCGCAGCAGGCGCCCTTCTTGGCCAGCGCCGCGCCGTGGTCATAGAGCTGGAGCGTCACGCCGACCACGTCGTAGCCCTCCTCGGCCAGCATCGCGGCCACGACCGAGCTGTCCACGCCGCCGGACATGGCGGCGACGACGCGCGTCTCGGCGGGGGGCTTGGGCAGTCCGAGGGAGTTGAGCGGGGCGGGCATGGCGGCTCCTTTCTCGGCGCACATAACGGGCGCGGGGGGCGCGGGCAAGGGTCGGGCGCGTCCTTCACCAGCCTTTAAACACCGTCCCATACCCTTCGCGGCGGTGGTGAGTGCAATTAGCGGACGAGGGGTCTGCCATGATGAGAGAACAGGAAAGCCGTCCCGACAAGGTCGTCGGGCCGGACGGGGCGCTTCTGACCCGTGAGGATCTGCCGAGCCCGAACACGCGCCGCTGGGTGGCCCGGCGCAAGGCGGCGGTGGTGGCGGCGGTGACCGGCGGGATGCTGTCCCCCGAGGAAGCCTGCGCGCGCTGGGACCTGAGCGAGGAAGAGCTGGACAGCTGGTGCCAGGCGACGGCCCAGCACGGGGTCAACGCGCTGCGCACGACCGCGCTCCAGAGATATCGTTCAACCAAGAGTTGAATTTTCCTGACAGGGCCCGTTAAGGTGGTAACGGTTCATTGAGGTTTATCAACCAGTGTGACGAACCTGACGTTCACCCTGACGGAGCCGTGCCATGCGAGTCCTGCTGATCGAGGATGATCCCGCGACCGCGCAGAGCATCGAGCTGATGCTGCGCAACGCCAACCTCAACGTCTACTCGACGGATTTGGGGGAGGAGGGGATCGACCTCGCCAAGCTCTACGACTACGACCTGATCCTGCTGGATCTCAACCTGCCCGACATCACGGGCTACGACGTGCTGAAGAAGCTGCGGCTGGCCAAGATCGAGACGCCGATCCTGATCCTGTCCGGCGACGGAGAAACCGAGAGCAAGATCAAGGGCTTCGGGTTCGGCGCGGACGACTACCTCACGAAGCCCTTCAACCGGGAGGAGCTGGTGGCGCGAATCCACGCCATCGTGCGCCGGTCGAAGGGGCACGCCCAGTCGGTGATCTCCACCGGCAAGGTGAAGGTGAACCTCGACGCCAAGACGGTGGATGTCGAGGGCAAGCCGGTTCACCTGACGGGCAAGGAGTACCAGATGCTGGAGCTCCTGAGCCTGCGCAAGGGCACCACGCTGACCAAGGAGATGTTCCTGAACCATCTCTACGGCGGCATGGACGAGCCGGAGCTGAAGATCATCGACGTGTTCATCTGCAAGTTGCGCAAGAAGCTGAGCCAGGCGACGGGCGGAGAGAACTACATCGAGACGGTCTGGGGCCGCGGCTACGTGCTGCGCGATCCCGCGCCGGAAGAAGCGCCGGTGAAGATCCGCGCCTGAGGTCCGCGCCTTACCGGGGCGCATCCGCCGCGCCGGGCCTTCGGGCCCGGCGGGCCGGGGTCGCCGACCCCCACGCACGCGCGAGGGTGAACGTCTCGCGCTCCGGCGGCCCTTACGGGCGGCGCCGCGTGCAGAACCGCGCGTGGAGCCGACATCGACCTGCGGGCGAGCCTGCAGGCCGCCTGCCGCATATGGCCCGCACGCGTCTTCTGGCGCGTGCGGGCCTTTTCGTTTCGCCGCATCTCAGGCGGCCGCGCATCCCCGGGGTGCTCAGCGTTCGGACAAGTGTCGTCTGACCGGGCGTCGTCTGGCTGGGCGTCGGTGGGCCTGGCGTCGTCTGGCGGGGGGGCGGTGGGCCCGGTGTCGCTGTGGTGCGCGTGGCTGGACCGCGCTTCGTTGGGCTGCGCGACGGGCGGGGGCGGGGCGCAGCGCTGACCGGTGCTATCGTCCCGGGGCCGTCCGGGCGACGCTGAATACGTGACGCCGGCGAACCGCGGTTCCTTCGGTTGCGCGTGGGGCGGAGGCAGGGCGGAGCGCTGGCCGGGGCTTTGGCCTTGGGGCCGCCGGGCGACCTCGATGAGAGGCGATGACGGACGGCGCTTCGTTCGGCGGCGCTGCGGGCGGCGGAGCGGCGCCGCTCCGACCGGAGATTTCGCCCGAGGGCCGTCCGGGCGACGCCGATACGCGAGGCCGGTGAACCGTGCGTCCTTCTTCTGCGCATGGCGCAGTAGAGGGGGGCGGCGCTGACTGGCGCTTTGGCCTTGGGGCAGCCCGGGCGGCTCCGATACGCGACGGTGGCGCACCGCGCTCCCTTCGGTTGCGCATTGGGCGACGGTGGGGCGCAGCTCCGACAGGTTCTTTTCCGCGGGGCCGCCCGGGCGGCGGCGGCTACGCAGCGGCAGACCGCGCGTCGTTCGGCTGCGCGGCGGCGAAGCGGCGCAGCGCCGACCGCGGCTTTCGCCCCGGCGGCGCCCGGCCGGCGCTGGCGCGCGAGACCGGCCGACGGCGCTGCGCGGGCGGCCCCCGGCCCGCGCCCCCTGCCGGCGCGCGGGCCGCATCAACCCTCGGGCGCAAGGGGCGGGGGCGTCGACCGCCCGGGGCGATGAGGCGCCCCGCAGGCGCGCCGCCGCCCGGCGAGGACGGGCGCGCGGCGCGGGTCCGGGTTTTACCAATCGGTCACATTTTCGCGAGCGGAAACCCGCAGGGCGGCCCGGGGCGCCCGAACTCTGGGCGAAACCCCTGCAAAGGCGCCGAAAACGCGGGCGCCGCCCCCCGATTTCGAGCGCGCCGCCCCCTCCTTACGCTACGTCGCCTGAATGAAACGCGGGTTCGCCGCTTGCCGCCTGCGGAATGCCGTTGCAGTCTTCCAACAGACCCGGCCCCCCGGTTCGAGACGGCGAAGACCGTCCGGGCGGGGGCGCGGCCGAACGCCGTGCGCCCGGGACCAACGACAGCGGAGAGAGCACCATGAAAAAGAGCCTGATCCTCGGCGCATCCGTCGCCGCCCTTCTCGCCGGCCCCGCCGCGGCCGAGAACGTGCTGCGCTGGACCAGCCAGGGCGACGCCCTGACCCTGGACCCCCACGCGCAGAACGAGGGGCCGACCATCGCGATGAACTACATGCTGTACGACACGCTCGTACGCCGCGACGCCGATATGAACCTCGTGCCCTCGCTGGCCGAAAGCTGGGAAGCCGCCCCCGACGGCTGGACCATGAAGCTGCGCCAGGGCGTGAAGTTCCATGACGGCTCCGACTTCACCGCCGAGGACGTCGCCTTCTCCATCACCCGCGCGCGCGAAGGCGCCTCGGACTTCAAGGAGCAGGCCGAGAACGTCGCCGCGGTCGAGATCATCGACGACTACACCGTCAAGCTGGTGACCACCGGCCCGAACCCGATCCTGCCCAACCAGCTCACCTCCATCTTCATGATGGACAAGACCTGGGCCGAGGCGAACGGGGTCGAGATGGCCCAGGACTTCAAGGCCGGCGAGGAAACCTACGCCGTGCGCAACGCCAACGGCACCGGCCCGTACGCGCTCGTCTCCCGCGCCCCGGACGAGAAGACCGTGCTGACCCGCAACCCCGACTGGTGGGGCTGGGCCGCGGGCTATCCGGGCAATATCGACACGGTCGAGTATCGCCCGATCTCCAACGCCGCCACCCGCGTCGCGGCGCTGCTGTCGGGCGAGGTGGACTTCATCCTCGACCCGCCGCTGCAGGACCTCAAGCGCATCGACGGCGCCGACGGGCTCGGCTACAAGACCGTCCCCCAGGTCCGCACCATCTTCTTCGGCATGGACCAGGGGATCGCCGAGCTGCGCTCCTCGGACGTCAAGGGCAAGAACCCCTTCGCCGACCAGCGCGTGCGCGAGGCGATGAACCTCGCCATCGACAAGAAGGCGATCCAGCGCGTTGTGATGGAGGGGCTGTCCTTCCCCGCGGGCATGATCACCTCGCCCGGCGTGCTCGGCAACACGCCCGAGCAGGACGCGGTGCGGGAGTATGACCTCGACCGCGCCAAGGCGCTGATGGAAGAGGCGGGCTACCCGGACGGCTTCACCGTCCAGCTCGACTGCCCGAACAACCGCTACATCAACGACGAGGCGATCTGCCAGGCCACCGTGTCGATGCTGGCGCGCATCGGCGTGAAGGTGAACCTCGAGGCGATCCCGAAAGCCCAGCACTTCCCGAAGATCGCCAACCGCGAGACCGACTTCTACATGCTGGGCTGGGGCGTCCCGACGCTCGATTCCCACTACGTGTTCTCGTACCTGCTCGACAGCGACGGGTCCTGGAACGCCACCGGGTACTCCAACCTGCTGGTCGACGCCGTGACCGCGGCGATCACCACCGAGACGGACATCCCCAAGCGCACGGCGATGATCGACATGGCCTGGAGTCAGGTGGCGGCGGACATGCCCTACATCCCGATCCACCACCAGGTGATCGCCTGGGCGATGTCGGATGCGTTCGACATCCCGATCGCGGCGGACGACCGCCTGCGCGTCGCCTACGCCGTCAAGAAATGACGCCGCGCGCCCGGGGGCCCCGCGCCCCC
Organism: Rhodovulum sp. DZ06; assembly: GCF_050586345.1. NCBI lineage: Bacteria > Pseudomonadati > Pseudomonadota > Alphaproteobacteria > Rhodobacterales > Paracoccaceae > Rhodovulum > Rhodovulum sp. DZ06. The sequence goes on along the minus strand of NZ_JBOCEF010000015.1, from coordinate 36,176 downwards.
GGGTCGTTTCCGCGCGCCGCCCCCGCTGACGGGGGCGGCGCGTTCCATGCCATCCCAACGACATCGGAGCGCGCATGTTCGGCGTGATCGCACGCAGGCTCGTGCAGAGCATCGGGGTGATGCTGGCCGTCTCGGCCATCTCCTTCGCCCTGTTCAATTTCGTCGGCGACCCCGTGAGCAACATGGTCGGCCAGGACGCCACCCAGGAACGCCGGGCCGAGATCCGCGAGGCGCTCGGCCTCGACGATCCGATCCTGGTGCAGTTCGGGCGCTTCCTCGGCAATGCCGCGACGGGTGATTTCGGGCTGAGCTACCGGCTCGGCACCCCGGTGAACGAGCTGATCCTGGAGCGGCTTCCGGCGACGCTGGAGCTGGTCGCGGTGTCGGCCGTGATCGCGCTGGTGCTGGGGATCTCGGCCGGGGTCTATACCGGCATAAGGCGCAAGGCGTGGCTGTCGCGCTTCCTGCTGTCCTCCTCGCTGATCGGGGTGTCGCTGCCGACCTTCATCATCGGCATCGGGCTGATCTATCTCTTCGCCGTGCACCTGCGCTGGCTGCCCTCCTCGGGGCGCGGCGGGGTGGTGGACCTCGGCTGGTGGAAGACCTCGTTCCTGACGGTGGACGGCTGGCGGGCGATCATCCTGCCCGCGCTGACGCTGGCGCTGTTCCAGACCACGATGATCCTGCGCCTCGTGCGCTCGGAGATGCTCGAGGTCATGCGCACGGACTTCATCAAGTTCGCCCGCGCCCGCGGCCTGTCGGAGCGGGCGATCAATTTCGGCCACGCGCTGAAGAACACGCTGGTGCCGGTCATCACCATCATCGGCATCAATATCGGCAACCTGATCGCGTTCTCGGTGATCACCGAGACGGTGTTCCAGTGGCCGGGCACGGGGCTGATGTTCATCCAGGCGGTGGACTTCGTGGATGTGCCGATCATGGCCGCCTACCTGTGCTTCGTGGCGCTGATGTTCGTCGCGATCTCGTTGATCGTCGATCTTCTCTATGTCGTCATCGACCCGCGCATCCGGATCGGGAGCAACTGACATGCTTGGCGCCAGACCCTCGTCCGAAACCGATCCCCATGCAGGCCGCCGCGGCTGGTTCGGCCGGCTGCTCGACAGCGACGTCGCGTGGTCCTTCTTCACCACGCCGGCGGCGATGATCTCGGCCTTCATCGCGCTTTCGATGATCGCGGCGAGCTTCCTCGCCCCCTGGATCGCGCCGACGGACCCGTTCGACCCGGCCTCGATCAGCCTCTGGGACGGCAAGCTGCCGCCGAGCTTCGTGGAGGGCGGGGACGAGCGGTTCCTGCTCGGCACCGACGACCAGGGGCGGGACGTGCTCTCGACCATCCTCTATGGCGGGCGGCTGTCGATCCTCGTCGGGCTGGCCGCCGTGTGCCTTGGCATGACCCTCGGCGTCGCGCTTGGGGTGATCGCGGGCTATCTCGGCGGCGCCTGGGACGCGGTGATCATGCGCATCGCCGATGTGCAGCTGACCATCCCCGGCATCCTGACCGCCATCCTGATCAACGGCATCGCCCGCAGCGCCCTGCCGCCCGAGAGCCGGGACGCCCTCGCCGTCTATGTCGTGATCTTCGCCATCGGCCTGACCGACTGGCCGCAATTCGCCCGCGTCACCCGCGGCGCGGCGCTGGTCGAGGCGCAGAAGGAATACGTGCAGGCGGCCCGCGTGATCGGCCTGCCGTCCTGGCTGATCATGCTGCGCCATGTCCTTCCGAACGTGCTGCGGCCCGTGCTGGTGCTGGCCACCATCGGCCTTGCGCTGGCGATCATCGCCGAGGCGACGCTCTCCTTCCTCGGGCAGGGCATCCCGCCGACCACGCCGTCGCTCGGCACCCTCATCCGCGTCGGGAACGACTTCCTGTTCTCCGGCCTGTGGTGGATCACCCTGTTCCCGGCCATCGCGCTCGTGGTCCTCGTCTTCGCAGTGAACCTGCTGGGCGACTGGATGCGCGACGCCCTCAATCCGAAGCTTCGCTGATGCTGCTGTCGATCAAGGACCTCGAGGTCGAATTCCCCACCCGCCGCGGCGTCATTCGCGCGGCCAAGGGGGTGTCGTTGCAGGTGGCGCCGGGGGAGATCCTGGGGCTGGTCGGGGAATCCGGGGCGGGCAAATCCACCATCGGATCCGCCATCATCGATCTGCTGGAGCCGCCGGGCCGCGTGGCGGGCGGAGAGATCATCTTCGAAGGCCAGTCGATCCGCGGCAAGACCGAGGACGAGATGCGCCGGATCCGCGGCGACCGGATCGGGATGATCTTCCAGGACCCGCAGACCTCGCTCAACCCGCTGCTGACGGTGGGCGAGCAGCTGGTGGAGACGATCCAGAAGACCCTCGGCATCCGCGAGCGCGAGGCGAAGGCCCGCGCGGTGGAGCTGCTGGAGCAGGTCGGCATCTCGGAGGCCGAGGCGCGGCTGAAGGCCTATCCGCACCAGTTCTCGGGCGGGATGCGGCAGCGCGTGGTGATCGCGCTGGCGCTGGCCGGGGACCCGGACCTGATCATCGCGGATGAGCCGACGACCGCGCTCGACGTCTCGATCCAGGCGCAGATCCTCGACCTCATCAAGCGGCTGTGCAAGGAGCGCAACGCGGGCTGCATCATCGTCACCCACGACATCGGCGTGATCGCCGAGATCGCCGACCGCGTCTGCGTGATGTATCGCGGCGAGGTGGTGGAGACCGGCGACGTGGCCCAGGTGCTCGGCGCCCCGCGGCATGAGTATACGAAATCGCTGATCGCCGCCGTGCCGCGCCCGGACAAGCGCCTGCACCGGTTCGCCTCCGTCGACTATATCGAGGGCGGGGCGGCCGAGGCCAAGCGGATCGACATCCGCACCCACTGGCTGGGCGAGGGCGAGCGGCCCGAAAGCTCGGGCACGCCTGCGGTGGAGGTCGAGGCGCTGAACCTGAGCTTCGCGCTGACCAAGGCGATCCTGCCCAAGAACCGCAAGCGGCTGCAGGCGGTCAAGGACGCCAATTTCGCCATCGCGCCGGGGGAAAGCTTCGGGCTGGTGGGGGAATCTGGGTCCGGCAAGTCCACCGTCGCGCGGATGATCGCGGGCCTCTACACCCCCGACAGCGGCGCGATCCGCATCAACGGGGTGGACGTGACCGGCACCAGGCGCGATGCGCGCATCACGGCCGCGCGCCGGGCGCTGCAGATGATCTTCCAGGACCCGTACAGCTCGCTCAACGGGCGGATGCGGGTGCAGGACATCGTGGCCGAGCCGATGCGCTTCTTCAAACTCACGACATCCGAGGCCGAGACCCGGCGCATCGTCGGCGACCTTCTCGACCACGTGGGCCTCGGCGCCGCGGCGGCGAAACGTTACCCGCACGAGTTCTCGGGCGGGCAGCGGCAGCGCATCTCCATCGCCCGGGCGCTCGCCTCGCGCCCGCGGATCCTGATCTGCGACGAGCCGACCTCGGCCCTCGACGTGTCGGTGCAGGCCACCATCCTCAACCTTCTGCGCGATCTGCAGGAGGAGCTGGGCCTGACCATGCTCTTCATCTCCCACGACCTGCCGGTGATCCGGCAGATGTGCGACCGGGTGGCGGTGATGCGCCACGGGGAGATCTGCGAGATCGCGCCGACCGAGCAGCTGTTCGAGGCGCCGGGGCACGAGTACACGCGCAGCCTGCTGAGCCTGATGCCCCGGGCCGACATGCTGCAGGCGGTGTAGGGGGCTTTACCCCGACCCGCCCGCGCCGGTTCCCCAGGCCGGGCCGTCCACGTGCTGCAGCCCCGCGTCCCGGCGCGGGGCGGGCGGGACCGGGCGGGCGGGGCGCGGCGCCTGCTCGACCATCCGCGCGGCCATGTCATGGGCCAGCTCGGCCTCCAGCGCCTCGCCCAGTTCGGGGTCCGCGGCGACGGCCTCGCGCAGCGCCGCGCGCGGCCAGGCCACGAAATGCGCCCCCGCGGGCAGGTGCACCTCGGCGGTGGCGGGCGCGTCGTTCAGCCAGCTCAGCGCGCCGACGAAACAGGGCGCGAGCCGGTCATGCTGCACCGTTCCATGCGCCACCCGCGGGTTCCCGGACAGCGCCAGCCACAGCGCGTCGGGCCGCCGCCCGGGGGCGGTCAGCAGCGCCTCGTGCGCCGTCGACCCGGCATGGGCGAGGCGCATCAGCGCGGCGAACTGCGCGTCGGTGACATGGGGCAGGGCGGCGCGGGCGGCCCGGGCCTCGGGGACATGCGGCGCCTCGGCCGGGGGCGCGGCGCCGGCCGCCAGCTTGCCGCGGATCGACAGGCCCAGCCCGGCGAGGCCGAGCGCCAGCGCCGCGTCCGCCAGCCCGGTCGGGGCGGCGGGGTCCAGCGCCCGGAAGCCGAGCGCGACGGTCGCCGCCGCGGCCAGCGCCAGCCGCAGCGTGCAACGCCCGCGCCCGAAGGCGCCCAGCGCGGCGATGCCGAGCGCGAGCGCCTCGTACGGGGCGGAGACGAGGTCCTGCCACATGGGACCCTCCCGGTATGTCGGTGGATCCGCCGACGGTCACGGGCGCCGCGGCGGTCCTGGTTAATGCGACCAGTGAACGCCGGTTTCGCGTGAAAGCAACCGAAACCGCCGCGGCCGGGCGTCCCGGCGCACGGGGGCGGCGGCGTTCAACCCCCGCGGGACCTGGGCGCGGATCAGACCGCCGCGGCCGCCGGGCGGGCGCCCTCGGCCTGGTGCGAGCGGGCGACCTTGCGGGCCATGTCCATGCCGATCATCGCGTGCATCGCCTCCTCCAGCCGCGGCCTGCGGCCCAACCTGCGGCGCAGCGCGGACCGGTCCCAGCTGACGCAGCGCGCCCCCGGCGGCAGGGTCACCGTCGCCGTGGCGGGACCGCCGAGCATCCAGCTCACCTCGCCCACGAAGACCTGCGGGTCGATGGTGAAGCGCTTTCCGTCCTTCTCCACCCCCGCGCGGCCCTCGATGATCCACCACAGCCGCTCGGGGCGCTCGCCCTGGCGGGTCAGGGTGATCTCCTCGCGCGTCTCCATCGTCTCGCCCATCCGCACCAGGCGGCGCAGCAGCCCCGGCTCCACCGGCCCGAGCACGGAGAGCATCGCCCGCTCGTCCTCGCGCATCCCGAGGGCCAGGCGGCTGAGCAGGAGGGTCCCGAGCCCGTACAGATTCGCCGTCACGATCAACATGCTGCCGAAAGCGGCGTCCCATTGCGGCGTGGCCTGCCCGGTCATGTAGTACATGATGTAGCAAAAGGACCCGGCCAGGATCGACACGCGCAGGTGCACCTGGTTTCGAAGCAGAAGTCCCGTGATGTACAGCGCGATCGCGAGGCGAACGAACAGTCGTGGGTCATCAATTGCAATGTATTCAATCATTCAATTCGGCTCCTTCGCGCGGGGCGTGCGAAAACTGCACGGCGTCGCGCCGGACGTCGCCAAGGCGGCGCGGCGTACGGTTAAGGCAATGCAAACATTTTCCTGACACCAATCCAAACATGAACTTCGAACGCCCGAGGCCCCCCATGTCGTCGTCCGTCCCGCGCGCCGCGCCGCGCCTTCTTTTCATCGCCGCCCTGGCGGCGCTGTCGGCGCCGTCATCCGCGGGCGCCCGCGCCGCCGAACCGGTGATGCGCCCGCCCGTCGCCCGCCCGTCCCCGGCGCCCGCCCAGGACCCGGCGACGGCGGAGGGCGGGGCCGGGGTGACGGTGATCGCCGCGGCCGGCGGCCACGGGGCGGAGAAGCCCGCCGCAGGCGGCCACGGCGCCGGGCAGGGGGCCCACGACGCGGCCGCCGCGCCGGCGGGCGGCCCGCGCCTGTGCCAGGGTTTCGGGCCGCAGACGCCGCGCGACATCGCCGTGGGCTGGGGGCGAAACACGCGGCGTTTCAACATGGCCCCGCCCTCGACGGCCATGAACCTGTGCAACATCCATTTCCACACCCAGGCCGAGCACAAGGGCCCGGGCTTCAACATCTACGCGGGCACCGGCGCTCACGGCGGCTGGCAGTGCAACGCGACGCCGACCCTGACGGCGGCGGAGCTGCGCGACCCGACGGATGGCAAGGGCGCCTGCGGCGGGTTGATGCCGGGCGACACGGTGGAGGTGCACTGGGTGCATTCAAGCTGCGACGTGGCCCCGGGGGCGGGGCTGGGCTCGTGCTCCAACGACGCCTGCGTGAACCCGCAGCTGCGGGTGGAAAGCCAGGTCTTCCTTGTGGTGAACGATCCCTCGGCGATGGATTTCGCGGATTTCAGCGAGTCGCCGAAGATGATCGGCGGGTTCCAGCAGCCCAAGGCGCTGCCGAGCTCGACGGGCGAGCCGGTGGAGTTCCTCGGCTCCACCACGGGCACGAGCTATGACAACCAGATCTGCTCGCCCTACCAGGTGACCTGGTCGGTGCGCCCGCAATGCGCGCGGCTCGACATCTCCTCGCTGCACCGCTGGTGCGAGGGGAATTCGAGCCGCGAGGACCACGCCCACGGCGTGCGCCAGCTGGTGACGGCGCCGGAGCTTCTGGCGCCCATCGAGTGAGGGCGAGGGCGGGCGCGGGGGCAGGCCCCGCGCGCGGCCTCAGCCCCGGCGGCGCCAGGCGGCGAGGCCGAGCGCCGAGAGCAGCAGCGCGGCGGCGGGCGGCGCCGGCACGTCGGCGATGACGGTTTCGGAGAAGCGCAGGAGGGTTTCCTGGGTGCCGTCGCCCTCGAAGGCCGGTTCGATGTACTGGCTGACGATGGCGCTGGCGGTCGTCGCCTCGAAGCTGCGGATGGCGCGGAGTTCGGCCATGGCCTCCGTCAGGACGTTCGGGTCCAGGAAATGCGGCGCGGTGGGATAGAGCGAGATGCCGTTACGCAGGGCGATGGGCATGTCGGGCGTCGGCGCATCCTGGTCGATCAGCACTCTGCCGCCGAGATTGGTTGCAGTCGGGGAGTAAAAGCTCAGCCGCGTCATGCCGGTGATCGAAAGGCTGGCGCCCGAGGTCAGGCCCCGAAAGACCATCTGCGCCGCCGGGTCGTCGAAGCGGCCATGCGCGGAGCTCGTCGCGGTGTCGGGCAGCGTCTCGTCGAAGGTCAGCTCGAAGCGGATCGACTCCCCCTCGAGAAACTGCGCCGTAAGGGGCAAGCGGTCGGGCCAGACCCGCTCCACCGGCGTGAAGATGAAGCTGACCACCGCCGCCTGCGCCGGGGCGGCGGCGACGAGAGCGGCGGCGAGGGCGCAGGCGGCGCCGAGGACGGGCAGGCGGCAAGGCATGGGCAAGTCTCCCCCAGAGGACTGTTCATGTCCTCCGAAGGGTCCGCCGCCTTCGCAGTTGCAGCAAGCCCGCCGGGGCGGTTTTCACGCCGCCCTGACGCTTTAAGCCCGGATCAGACGGTCCCGGCCTCGACCAGCTGCGCGGCCAGCGCCTTGAACGCCGCGGCCTGGGGGCTGTCCGGGGCGGCGGCGACCACCGGGGTCCCGCCGTCTCCGGCAAGGCGAATCGCCAGGTCCATCGGGATCTCCCCGAGGAACGGGATCCCCGCCCGCGCCGCCTCGGCCTTGGCGCCGCCCTGGCCGAAGGGATGCGCCTCGCCGCCGCAATGGGGGCAGATGAAGGCGCTCATGTTCTCGATCATTCCCAGGATCGGGGCCTCGAGCTTGCGGAACATCGCGATGCCCTTGCGCACGTCGGCCAGCGCCACGTCCTGCGGGGTCGACACGATGATGGCGCCCGCGAGGTCGAACTTCTGGCAGAGCGAGAGCTGCACGTCGCCGGTGCCCGGCGGCAGGTCGATGACCAGCACGTCGAGCGCGCCCCAGGCCACCTGCGTCATCATCTGCTGCAGCGCGCCCATCAGCATCGGCCCGCGCCAGATCACCGCCTCGTCCTCGGGGAGCATCAGGCCGATGGACATCATGGTGACGCCGTGCGCGGTGAGCGGCTTGATGATCTTGCCGTCCGAGGTGGGGCGCTCGGACACGCCCATCATCTTCGGTTGGCTGGGGCCGTGGATGTCCGCATCCAGCAGGCCGACCGTCTTGCCCGCCTGCGCCAGCGCGACGGCGAGGTTCGAGGAGACGGTGGACTTGCCCACGCCGCCCTTGGCCGAGGAGACGGCGATGATGGTCTTCACGCCGGGGATGTTGCGCTCGGCCTGCGGCTTGGGGTGGCCGCCGATCTTCAGCGAGGGCGCGGGTTTTTCCGGCGCGGCGGCGGGGGCGGGGCCATGGGCGGTGAGGATGGCGGTGGCCTTCTCGACCCCCGGCAGGGCGCCGACGGCGGCCTCGGCGGCGGCGGTCACGGATTGCAGCGTCGGGGCGCGCTCGGCCGGAACCTCGAGGATGAAGCGCGCGGTCCCGGCGTCGAATTGCGGGGCGCGCAGCCAGTCGAGGGCGACGAGGTCCTTGCCGGTGACGGGGTCGATGACGCGGGACAGCGCCTTGCGGATGTCGTCTTGGGTGATGCTCATGGCCGCTCTCCGTGTTGCGGGGGGAGAGGTATTGCGAGGGGGGCGGGGAGGCAAGGGGTGGCGGGGGCTGCCGCCCCCGGAGCCCCCGCTCGAGGGGGCGGGGCCCCCTCGAACTCCCCCGATGCGCGTCTGTTGCGCCCGGGATGGGAAAGGCGGTGCGGGGGGCAGGCGTTGGGATCCTGCTGAGAAGCGCCTGAGGGAGACGGGCTCCCTCAGGTCGCAATTACGAGGATTGGTCGGGCTTCGGCCGCGTCAAGGACAAGCCCGCTGCGGGGGTCGCTGCGCGATCCTTGACCCGGCCTGCGCCCTCGCGCGCGCTGCGGGCGGAGGCCCGTCGATCCGCAGGTCTATCCGAAGGCAGGCGCCACGGCGGCATCGGCGCGCAACGCAGTCTGCGGAGGGAGGGGGTGTGGGGGAGGGAGGCATGCATGCCTCCTTCCCCCACGTCCTTGGCGACCGGCCCCCGGCCGGGCGCAACGCCTCAGAGCTTCAGGTCCACCCAGATCGGCACGTGATCCGACGGCTTCTCGCCGCCGCGGATGGCGGCGTCGATGCCCATGTCCTGCACCCGGTCGGCGGCCTGGGGCGACAGGAGAAGGTGGTCGATGCGGATGCCGTTGTTCCGCTGCCAGGCCCCGGCCTGGTAATCCCAGAACGTGTAGTCGCCGGGCACGGGATGCCGGTCGCGCCAGGCTTCCGTCCAGCCCTGGTGCAGGATGCGGCGGAAGGCGGCGCGGCTCTCGGGGCGGAAGAGCGCGTCGTCGACCCAGGCCTCGGGCTTCGCGGCGTCGCCGGCCTGGGGGATGATGTTGTAATCCCCGGCCATCACCGCGATCTCTTCCGCGGCGATCAGCTCCGCCGCCCGCACCCGCATCCGCTCCATCCAGGCCAGCTTGTAGTCGTATTTCGGCCCCGGCGCCGGGTTGCCGTTGGGCAGGTACAGCCCGCAGATCCGCACCGCGGCCTCGTCGCCGCTGATCGTCGCCTCGATCCAGCGGGCCTGCTCGTCCTCCTCGTCGCCGGGCAGGCCGCGCGTCACGTCCTCGATCGGGAAGCGCGAGAGGATGGCGACGCCGTTGAAGCTCTTCTGTCCGTGGGTTTCGAGGTTGTAGCCCGCGTCCTCGATGGCCTCGCGCGGGAACAGATGGTCCTGGGACTTGATCTCCTGCAGGCACACCACGTCGGGCTTCGCGGCGGAGAGCCAGTCCAGCAGGGCGGGCAGGCGGGCCTTGATGCCGTTGATGTTGAAGCTGGCGATCTTCATGGGGGCCTCCGGTCGGGTCAGGCGGGCAGGGTAGCGGGCGGCGCGGGGAAGGGCGAGGGCGGTTCAGCCGAGCGCGTCGAGATAGACCCGCACGGCGTCCTGCACGTGGCGGAAGCGGTCGCCGCCGAGATGCTTGCCGCCATACCAGCGGGTGACGCAGACGATGTGGCCTTCCAGCCCCGCGCGCTCGAGCATCCGCAGGATGACCATCCCGGCGCCGCTTTCGCCATCGTCGTTCTTCACCGGGCCGTCCGCGCCGATATAGGCGAAGGTGTTGTGCGTGGCCTTGGCGAATTTCTTCTTGCGGGTCAGGGCCTTGATGAAGGCCTTGGCGTCCGCCTCGCCCGTGCAGGGGGCGCCCGAGACGGCGTAGCGCGAGCCGCGGTCCACGGCCACGTTCTCGATGATGCGCGGCTCCGGTTTGGAGGGTTTCGGCGCGCTCATCCCTCGTGCTCGCCGATCAGGCGCAGGAATTCCTCGCCGAAGCGCTCGGCCTTGGCCTCGCCCACGCCGGGGATGCGGGCGAGCGCTTCGAAGCTGCCGGGCTTCGCCTCGACGATCTTCTCGATGGTGGGGTTGGAGCAGGACAGCGGCTTGCCGGTCCCGTCCAGCCCCCGCGCCAGCGCCACCTGCGCGGCGCGAAGGGCGTCATACAATGCGCCGTCCCCGCGGGCGGCGGCGCGCAGGCGGCCCTTCGGCTCCTCCATCGGGGTCTCGCCGTTGATCTCGGCGAGGAAGGCGGCGCCGTAGAGCTCGAGCTTCTTGGCGCCGACGCCGTTGCACTGGGCGAGGGCGTCGAGCGTCGCGGGTCTCGATGCCGCCATGTCGATCAGCGTGCGGTCGACGAAGACGATATAGGGCGGCACGCCCTGGTCCTCGGCCAGCTTGCGGCGCAGCCCGCGCAGGCGGTTGAAGAGGGGCTCATCCTCCTCCGACAGCATGGCGGGGGCGGCGGCGCGGCCGGCGCCCTTGGCCGCCGCCGCGCGCTTGATCACGTCGCGGCGCAGCTGCAGCTTGCGCTCGCCGCGCAGCACCGGGCGGGCCTCGTCCGTCAGCATCCAGCCGAGCTTCTCGGTGACCTTCACCAGCCCCAGCCCGTGCAGCTGGCGGAAGATCGCCTTCCACTCGGCGGCCGAGCGCTCCTGGCCGATGCCCCAGACCGACAGGCTCTCGTGCCCGAACTTGCGCGACTTGTCGTCGGATTCGCCGCGCAGCACCTTGATGATGTGCCCGGCGCCGAACATCTCGCCCGTCCGGTAGACGGCCGAGAGCGCCTTCTGCGCCGGTTCGGTGCCGTCGAACAGGTCCGGGGGCGACTTGCAGATGTCGCAGTTGTTGCAGGGGCCGTCATAGTCGTCGCCGAAATATTTCAGCAGCACCTGGCGGCGGCACTGGTGCGCCTCGGCGAGGTGGATCAGCGCGTCGAGCCGCTCGTAATCCGCCTGCTTGCGCTCGCGCGGGGAGGGGCTTTCGTCGATCTGCGCCCGGCGCAGGCGGAAATCGTCGTCGCCATAGAGGGTGAGCGTGTCGGCGGGCGCGCCGTCGCGGCCCGCGCGGCCGATCTCCTGGTAATAGGCCTCGACCGATTTCGGGAGGTCCGCATGGGCGACCCAGCGGATGTCGGGCTTGTCGACGCCCATGCCGAAGGCGACGGTGGCGCAGATCACCAGGTCGTCCTCGCGCTGGAAACGGTCCTGGACGTGGGAGCGGGTCTCGGCCTCCAGCCCCGCGTGGTAGGCGAGCGCGGGGATCCCGGCCTGGGAGAGGGCCTGGGCCAGCACCTCGGTCTTGTTGCGCGAATTGCAGTAGACGATGCCCGCGCGGCCCTTGCGCGCCTTCACGAAGCTCATCAGCTGGGCGCGGGGCGAGGATTTGGGCTCGAAGGACAGGTACAGGTTCGGGCGGTCGAAGCCGCGCAGGAAGGTCTCGGGCGCAGCAACGGGAAACAGGCGGCGGCAGATCTCCTCGCGGGTTTCTTCGTCGGCGGTGGCGGTGAAGGCGGCGACCTGCACGCCGCCGAGCGCGTCGCGCAGCTCTCCGATCCGCAGGTAATCGGGGCGGAAGTCGTGGCCCCACTGGGAGACGCAATGCGCCTCGTCCACCGCGATCAGGTCGACCCCCGCGCGGCGCAGCATGCCGCCAGCGTAAGGCAGCCGCTCGGGCGCGAGGTAGAGGAGGCGCAGGGCCCCGGCGGCGAGGTCCTCGTGGATGCGCTGGTTTTCCTCGGGCGAGTTTGCGGAGGTGAGGGCCCCGGCGCAGACGCCCGCCTGGCGCAGGCCCTCGACCTGGTCGCGCATCAGGGCGATGAGCGGCGAGATGACGACGGTGAGCCCGCCGCGCGCGAGGGCGGGGAGCTGGTAGCACAGGGATTTGCCGCCGCCCGTGGGCATGATCGCGAGCGCGTCGCGGCCCGCGAGGATCGCCTCGACGATCTCCTGCTGGCCGGGGCGGAAGCCGTCGAAGCCGAAGACGTCGCGCAGGATGGCCAGGAGGTCGTCGGCGGCGGCGGGGGCGGCTTGGTCGGTCATGGGCGGCGGGGATTCCCGGGCTGTTGGGCGTCGCGCGGGACCGTAGCCGAGCGGGCGCGCCGAGGCCATGGGGCGCGCGCGATTTGGCGCCGCTGCGGGGGGCGGGCGGTGAATTCGGGGCGGGGAAGTCGGGGCGTGGATGTCGGGGCGTGGATGTCGGGGGGACCAGTCCCCCCGATGCCCCCCGGGCAGGGGGTGACCCCCTGCACCCCCTCTTGTTTGGGGGTGGGGTCGGCTGACATTGCGAGGGGGCGTCCGGGCTTGGGGAGCGCAAGGCCCCCGCGCCGCCCGGCCCCGCCGCGCGGATGCGCTTGCGGGGACGGGGGCGCAGGCGCGGCGGCGCCGGACCGAGGGCGCCGGGCCTGGGGCGCAGGGCCGAGGGTGCGGGTGCGGGTCCGGGGGCGCGGGTCCGGGGGCGCGGGGAGGGAGGCCCCCCGGGCCCGTCAGGTCAGCAGCGGCGCGGTGGCGCGCTGGGCGGCCTCGGCGATGCGTTCATGCATCGCGTCGGTGGGCGCCGCCCTGGGGCGGCCGCCATCGGCGGGGCGCTCGAACACGATCTCGGCGTAGCCGGCCGAGAAGGGCAGCACCGCCTCCACCATGCCTTGCGTCACCGCCTCGGGGGGCAGGGTGCGCGGGCGGGCGGGGTCGGGGCGCAGGTCCTCGGACGGGCGGCGATGGCCGAACCAGAGCAGCGTCACCGGCGCCTCGATGGCTTCGAGCAGCGCGCGGGTGCGGGCGACCCAGGCGGCGCGGGCCTCCTCCTCGACCAGGGCGAAGCGGTCGGGGTCATGGGCGTGCAGCGCGTCCATCAGCTTGCCGACCAGCTGGAACTCCTCCAGCCGGACGTCGTGGTACAGCTCCCTCATGTGGTCGGAGACGCCGCGCAGGCGGCGGTTGTAGCGCCGCCCGACGGAATAGTAGCGGTTCGACAGGTTCCAGGCCCCGCACAGCTCCATCACGCAGTGCGCGGCGCCGTCGCAGGCGTCCAGCACCCCGCTGTCGGCGAGGAAGAAGCCGGGCCCGGCGCCCTCGACCCCGAAATTCACCACCTGGAAGTCGAGCCGCCGGCCCAGCCGTTCGGGCCAGGGCGCGTCGGCGCCGCGGCCGAAGCTGCGCTCGCCCCCGATGCAGGCGATATAGGGGATGTTGGGATCGGGGGGCGCGCCGCGATAGAGGCGCTGGCGGCGGCCGAAGCGGAAGCTCGGCCGGCCCTCGGGCAGGGGGGCGTCGCCCTCGGGCCCGTCGCCATGCGACTCGGGCGCGGCGGCCTGCGCGCGCGCGCCGTCCCGCGGCCCGCGTCGGCGTCCATCCTTCGTCTGGTTCATTCCCGCACCTTCCGCGCCATGCGCTTGTCCCAACCCGGGCGCGACTGTGCCCCGCCGCGGTTGCGACGAGGTTAATCGGGGCGATCCGGGGGCGATCCGGAGGGGAGGGCGGAGCGCCGCGGGGCGGGCCGGGGCGAAGCGGCGCGGGCGTTCCCGCTTGCACCCCGTGCGCGCGGGGATTTACCTTCAGGCGCCCGCCGCGCCGCGCCCGATCATTCGGGGCCGCAGGGGGCGGGGACGAGATGCGCCGCCCGAAGCGGCAGGCGCCGGGCAGCGAGGGTTTCGATGAGCATCAGGACGGTGGGCGTGATCGGCGCGGGGCAGATGGGCAACGGCATTGCGCATGTCTTCGCCCTGGCCGGGTACGAGGTGCAGCTGCACGACGTGAAGGAAGAGGCGATCGACGCCGCGATCGCCAAGATCGACAAGAACATGGACCGCCAGGTCGGCAAGGGCGCGATCGACCCGGCCGAGAAGGCCGCCGCCATCGGCCGCATTCACAAGGCGGTCGACATCGCCGCCTGCGGCGCCACCGACCTGGTGATCGAGGCGGCGACCGAGAACGAGGCGGTGAAGGTCAAGATCTTCGAGGCGGTGGCCCCGCATCTTCTGCCGAACACGATCCTGACCTCGAACACCTCCTCGATCTCCATCACCCGGCTCGCGTCCGGCACCGACCGGCCCGAGCGGTTCATGGGCTTCCACTTCATGAACCCCGTGCCGCTGATGCAGCTGGTGGAGCTGATCCGCGGCATCGCCACGGACAAGGAGACCTACGACACCCTGCTCGAGGTGGTGAACAATCTCGGCAAGACCGCCGCCTCGGCCGAGGATTTCCCCGCCTTCATCGTCAACCGCATCCTGCTGCCGATGATCAACGAGGCGGTCTACACCCTCTATGAAGGCGTCGGCACGGTGGAGAGCATCGACATGGCCATGCGCCTCGGGGCCAACCACCCGATGGGGCCGCTGCAGCTGGCGGATTTCATCGGCCTCGACGTGTGTCTCGCGATCATGAACGTGCTGCACGAGGGGCTTGCGGACACCAAGTACCGGCCCTGTCCGCTGCTGGTGAAATATGTCGAGGCCGGCTGGCTCGGGCGCAAGACCGGGCGCGGCTTCTACGACTACCGCGGCGACACGCCCCGGCCGACGCGCTGACGTTGCGTCGCCCGCGCCCCGCCCCGGCGGGGCCGCGTGACACAATCACGAACTTGCATGAGAGGCCGTTTCCATATCGGAGACGGTCTTTCGCGTGTCGCCATCTATGTGAGCGGCCCGGAAAGCCCTACCTGTGATCTCGAACAGTCGTTCGCAGACACAACGAAGGAGCCTTTCCATGCGTCTCGCCCCGATCGCCGCCGCCGCCGCCCTGTCCCTCGTCGCCGCCATGCCGGCCGCGGCCGAGCCGTGGACCCTCGACAAGTCGCATGCCGCGGTGACCTTCCAGGTCAACCACCTCGGCTTCTCGTCCGTGCAGGGCGTGTTCCGCAGCTTCGACGCGGCCGTCGACTTCGATCCGGCCGACATCGCCTCGTCCTCGGTCGAGTTCACCATCGACGCCGCCTCGATCGATACCTTCTGGGAAGCGCGCGACAACCACATCAAGACCGGCGATTTCCTCGACGTCGAGAACCACCCGACGATCACCTTCAAGTCGACCTCGGTCGAGAAGCTGTCCGACACCACCGCCAAGGTGACCGGCGAGCTGACCATGGTGGGCGTGACCCGCGAGGAGACCTTCGACGTCACCCTCAACAAGCTGGGCCCGTCGCCGTTCAACGCCGACCTGACCGTGGCCGGCTTCACCGTCGAGGGCGTGATCGACCGCACCGCGTACGGCATGGGCTACGGCGCCCCGGCGATCGGCGCCGAGCTGCCGCTGCGCGTCGACCTCGAGCTGAACAAGCAGTGACCTGACGCGGCCCGGCCCCTTGCGGGGCCGGGCCGACCCGGGGCGCGCGGGCGGGGCGTCCTCCCCCGAAGCCCGGCCGCGCGCCGCGCCCCTGTCCGGGCCCCTCCCCATCCGGCCCGTCCCTCCCCACGCAACGCCTGGAGGCGACATGCCCCCCATCCGCAACACCGCCCGCACCTGGGGCGTGCCCGCCCGCATCCTTCACTGGGGCATGGCGGGGCTTCTGCTGTTCCTCGTGGGCCTCGGCATCTACACCGCCGATTTCGTCACCGACACCTATGAGCAGTTCGCCCTGGTGCAGCTGCACAAGAGCTGGGGCTTCGTGGCCTTCGCGCTCGGCGCCGCGCGGCTGCTGTGGCGCCTCGTGAACCCCGCGCCGGAGATGCCCGAGGGCACCCCCGCGCTGACCCGGCTCGTCGCCCATGGCGGGCACGCGGCGCTTTACGTGCTGATGTTCGCGATCCCGCTCTCGGGCTGGCTGATGGCCTCGGCCTCGCCGCTGCAGGAGCTCTACGGCGTCAAGAACATGGTGTTCGGCCTGTTCGAGCTGCCGGACCCGTTCGTGCCCGGCGACCAAAAGCTTCAGGCCACGCTGCGCAGCGTCCATTTCTGGGCCGCCATGGCGCTGCTGGCCGTGGTCGCTGGCCATGCCGCGGCGGCGCTGAAGCACCATTTCATCGACAAGGACGACGTGCTGCGCCGGATGACGCGCGGCTGATCCCGCGCCTCTGCTGGCCGACATGAGAACCGCCGCGCCCGTCGCGGCGGTTTTTTCTTGCGTGCATGCGTGGGGCGGAGCGGCGCGGGGAACGGGGCCCCTGAAACGCTTGATCCCGCGTCCCTGGGGGACGCGGGACCGTGCAGGGTGCTCATCTTTGGCCTTTGAGGGGAGGGTCGCGATCCGTCCGATTTCGACCGTGGCGTGGTCGACGGGGGACGAACGGACCGCGACCCGTTCCATAATAGCCTGGGCCTGAAATGCGGAGAGGCCCGTTTCTCCAGCCGACGAGGGCTGTGAGGGAATGGCGAAGGCCCGTGACCTCCTTCGCCGTAGTGGAACGCTGCAGGGCTGCGTTCCGCCCTTCGTCGATGGAATGAAGATGCCGGAGATTCGGAAAGCCCGCATACCCATCGTTGGGTAGGGAAAGAAATGAATGGAGATGAACCGCGAGCGCCGCCGCGCAGGCTCGCGCGCAAGGCGAGCGGGGCGCGTCCCGGGGCCTCTCTCGACGCGCGAACGCCCGCCATCGGGGAGGGCGGGCGTCGTGCGGCTTCGGCTTCGGGGCTGGTCCCGGCGGGCGGCTCAGCGGCCGAGGAAATGCGAGATCAGCAGGTCCGCCACCCGCTCGGGGTGCGAATAGGCCAGCATCTGCCCGCCGCCGCGCACCATCTCGAAGCGCACCGCCGGGTGGCGGTCGCACAGGGCCGCGGCCTTCTCGGGGTCGAACACCTGCCGGTCGTCGCCATGGATCTGCAGCCCCGGCGTGCGCAGGGACTTCCAGCGCTCCTCCCAGTCCACCATGATCCGCGGGAAGTCGGTGCTGATCCCGTTCAGGTCCTGGGCCCGCAGCAGGTCCAGGTTGGCCGAGAGCAGGCGCAGCGTCTCGGGGTTGCGGATCACCGCGGTGTCGGCGGCGCTGTTGCAGAAGGTGCGGGAGTAGAATTCCTGCGCGCCGATCTTGCGCATCATCCGCCCGGCCAGCATCGAGGTGATGCGGATCAGCTTCGGCGCCGAGCGGGCCACGTGCAGCACGGTGCGCTGCCAGGGCGTCATGTCGGCGAAGAATTCATCGAGGCTGATCGGCAGGTAGCCCGAGATGCCCGCGATGGCGCTGACCCGGTTGTGGTGCCGCTCGGCCAGCGCCGCGGCGACGCCCGCCGAGACGCCCTGGCCGACGACCTCGTAGGTTTCGAACCCCATCTGGTCGACGAATTCGGCGAGGTCGCGCACCTCGTCCTCGAACCCGGTCTCGTTCTGGGTGCGCGAGGAGAGGCCATAGCCCGGCCGGACGGGGAAATAGAGGGTGAAGCCCGCCTCGTTCAGCCGGTTGACCAGCGCCTCGGGCCAGCGGAAGCCGAACAGCACGGCGTGCAGCACCAGGATCGGGCGGCCATTCTCGGGGCCGATGCGCACGTATTCCATGCGCCGCCCGCCGGACAGGCGCACGAGGCCGTGGCGGCGGGGCATGGCGTAGTCGCGCACCGCCGGCTTTTCCTCGGCCAGCGGGGCGAGTCCGGCGACGAGGCGCAGGATCTCCATCTGGCTGCGCGCGCCGGTCTTCTCCCGCAGGGTCTTGAGCTGGGTGCGCACCGT
The DNA here is from genome assembly GCF_050586345.1 of Rhodovulum sp. DZ06. NCBI lineage: Bacteria > Pseudomonadati > Pseudomonadota > Alphaproteobacteria > Rhodobacterales > Paracoccaceae > Rhodovulum > Rhodovulum sp. DZ06. The sequence goes on along the minus strand of NZ_JBOCEF010000015.1, from coordinate 18,419 downwards.
CTCGACCGAGGTGTCGCGCCAGGCGCTGATCTCGGCCGGGCTGAAGCCGCGGGCCGAGAGGGCGGCGATGGCGCGCTCGGCCTCGGTCAGCCCGTAGGCTTCGGCGAGCTTGTCGAGCGCGGCCTCCGAGACCGTGAGGTCGAGGCCGCGCATCAGGATCAGCGGGCGGCCGTCATCGGAGGCGGTCTCGACGGTGAGCTCGGCCAGCATCGTCTCGCCGCCCGCCGCGTTCAGCATCGCGACGACCGGGCCGGCGGGCGCGGCCGCGCCCTCGCGCGCGGCGCGCAGCAGGTCGGCGAGGCGCTGGCCGTCGGCGCGCTCATGCGCGAGGTCGGACAGGCGCGCGTTGTCGGCGATCTCGAGCCGCAGCTCGGCGGCGGCGTTGCGGGCCAGCAGGGCGCCGGTCTCGGCGAACACGGCCGCGGGGCGCTTCTCCTGCGCCAGGCGCCCGGTCAGCTCGGCGCTGATCCAGGCGTGCTCGCGGCCCTTCTCCATCATCGGGGCGGTCTGCTCGAGCATCGCCTCGAGCTGCTTGTTCAGGGTCTCGGCCTCGCGCGGGCCGAGGGACAGGATCTGCTCGCCCCACTGGTCGAGCATGTCCGCGAAGCGTCGGGGCTGGGCGTAGGCCGACGCGCCGGTGGAAAACACCTGCACCGCCGCGCCCGAGGCGCCGCCCTGCGTCTTGTCTTTCGCCACGTCAATGCCCTCCGCGTGAAGACGCCCGTGGGGGATGCCGCGCGCAGGCCTCCCCAATTCGGAGCGCCCGGCGACCGAACGTCTTTGCAACTTTTAAATTTTGGACTGCCCGTCGGCGCGGAGCAAGGAGGATTTCCACAGGGTGACGTAGCGTCCTTCGCGGTTTGAGCGCGGGTTTTCGCGGCTTTCGCGGCTTACCCCCTGAAATCGCCCGAGGTTTGCGGCCGGGGCGTTCATCCCGCCCGATTTCGAAAAAGTGAACGGGTGATTAATTCATCTGGTCGGTTTCCGAGACCGCGGCGGAGAATCTGCGGAGAATCGCCAGCGCCTCGGGCGAATGCCAATCCGCGTCCCCCTGCATGCGCGCGATTTCCCGACCCTCGGGGTCCAGAATCAGCGTGACCGGGTAGCCGATGACCCCGAGCCGGGTCGGCAGCGCCTTGTCGCGGTCCACCAGCACCTCGAGGGTTTCGATCCCCTCCTGGGTGTAGAAGCGCCGCGCCTTGACCAGGCCCTTGCGCTCCACGTTCACCGCGATCACGTCGATCCCCTCGTCCGCCAGGTCGGCCTTGAGGGCGTCGAGGGACGGCATCTCGTGCCGGCAGGGGCCGCACCAGGTGGCCCAGAGGTTGACCACCGTCAGCTTGCCGCGCCAGTCGCCGAGCCGCCGCTCGGACCCGTCCTCGGCCAGGAAGGCGACCTGGGGGACCTCCTTCGGCTCGGTGTGGATCGCCAGCTTGCCCATGTCGCCCGCGCGCGCGGCGCGCAGGTCCTCGACCGCGGCGGGCGAAAGCGGCCCGGCGGCGGCGGCGGGGGTGGCGGCGCCCAGCGCGGCGCCGTAAAGGAGGGCGCAGACGAGGGCGGCGTGGGCGCGACGGAGGGCCGGAAGGCGCATGCGGGCGGTCCCTTGTTCCAGTTCAGCGGTCGAAGACGAAGGGAGCTCCCCCCGCCATGACGGACGAGACTGTCGGCGCGCCGAAGGGCGCCAACGCGATGTGGGGCGGCCGTTTCGCCGCCGGGCCGGACGCGATCATGGAGGCGATCAACGCCTCGATCGGGTTCGACCAGCGGCTTGCCGCGCAGGACGTGGCCGGAAGCCGGGCCCACGCGGCGATGCTCGCCGCACAGGGAATTATCACGGAAGAGGACCGCGTCGCCATCGACGGCGGGCTTCTCACGGCCTTGTCAGAAATCGAAAGCGGGACGTTCGAATTCTCCACCGCGCTGGAGGACATCCACATGAACGTGGAGAACCGGCTGCGCGAGCTGATCGGCCCGGCGGCGGGGCGGCTGCACACCGCGCGCTCGCGCAACGACCAGGTGGCCGTGGACTTCCGCATGTGGGTGCGCGACCAGGCCGACGCGGCGATCTCGGGCCTCACGGCGCTGATGAAGGCGCTGGTCGGGCAGGCCGAGGCGGGCGCGGATGCGGTGATGCCGGGCTTCACCCACCTGCAGACCGCGCAGCCGGTCACCTGGGGCCATCACATGATGGCTTACGTGGAGATGTTCGCCCGCGACCGGAGCCGCTTCGAAGACGCGCGCCGCCGGATGAACGAGTGCCCGCTGGGCGCCGCCGCGCTGGCCGGGACCTCTTTCCCCATCGACCGGCACGCGACCGCCGCGGCGCTGGGCTTCGACGCGCCGATGGCCAACAGCCTCGACGCCGTGTCGGACCGCGACTTCGCGCTGGAATTCCTCGCCGCCGCCGCGATCTGCGGCACGCACCTGTCCCGCCTGTCCGAAGAGCTGGTGATCTGGTCCTCGGCCCAGTTCCGCTTCGTGCGCCTGTCGGACCGGTTCTCGACCGGCTCGTCGATCATGCCGCAGAAGCGCAACCCGGATGCGGCCGAGCTCTGCCGCGCCAAGGTCGGGCGCATCACCGGCGCGATGATCGGGCTGCTGACCGTGATGAAGGGCCTGCCGCTGGCCTATTCCAAGGACATGCAGGAGGACAAGGAGCAGGTCTTCGACGCCGCCGACGCGCTCATGCTGGCGCTGGCGGCGATGGAAGGCATGGTGCGGGACATGGAGCCGCTGCGCGAGAACCTGCGCGCCGCCGCGGCCTCGGGCTTCTCCACCGCCACCGACCTCGCCGACTGGCTGGTGCGGGAGCTGAACCTGCCCTTCCGCGACGCACACCATGTCACCGGCGCGCTGGTGAAGATGGCCGAGGATCGCGGGATCGACCTGCCGGACCTGTCGCTGGCGGACATGCAGACCGTCCATGCCGACATCACCGAGGCGGTGTTCGGGGTGCTGACGGTCGAGGCCTCGGCCTCTTCGCGCCTGTCCTATGGCGGCACGGCGCCGGAGAACGTGCGGGCCCAGGCGGCCCGCTGGGCGGAGGCGCTGAAATGAACGTCGCGACAAGGGCGATCCTGGCGATGACGCTGCTCGCGGCGCTCACCGCCTCGGCCTGCGGGCGCAAGGGCGACCCGGTCCCGCCGACGCCCGCCGCCGCCGAGGCGCAGGACGAGGTCGAGGAGACGGTGGGCTACTGAGGGCCCGCGGACGGATGAAAAGGGGCGGGGGCCGCGCGGCCTCCGCCCCTTTTGTCTTGCGCGCTGGCGCCCCGGGCGCCCGCATGAGAGGGTCGCGCCGATGACCAACATCCTCTTCATCTGCGGCAAGGCCCTCATGCGCTCGCCCACCGCCGCCGCGGTGGCCGGGCGCATGGGGCACGAGGCGGATTTCGCCGGGCTGAGCGAGGACGCGGACGAGCGTCTTTCCGCCGAGCATCTCGCCTGGGCCGACGTGATCGCGGTGATGGAGAAGGCGCAGCTCGCCCGCCTCAAGCGCCGGGCGGGCGGGGCGCTGAAGGGCAAGCGGGTGGTCTGCCTCGACATCCCCGACCGCTACGCCTTCATGCAGCCCGAACTGGTGGAGTTGGTGACGGCCCGCCTGTCGCGCGCGCTGCGCTGACGGGGGCGTCCTCAGAACCGGTTCGCCGGGATGCGGAAGAAGCTGCGGCCCTTCTCGTCCGCCTCCGGCAGCCGCCCGCCCCGCAGGTTCACCTGCAGCGCGTGCAGCATCCGGTCCGGCAGCGGCAGGCCCGCATCCCGCGTCTCGCGCAGGGCGATGAAATCCTCGCGCTTCATGCCGCGATGGACATGGGGGTTCTTCTCGAGGTGCTCGGCCACCGTCGCCTCCCATTCCGGGCCGTCGCGGCCCTTGGCGCCGTAATCGTGGCCGATGAACAGCCGCGTCGCCTCGGGCAAGGACAGGATGCGCTGGATGCTGTCCCACAGCTCGGCCGCCGAGCCGCCGGGGAAGTCCGCGCGGCTCGACCCCACGTCGGCCTGCATCAGCGTGTCATGGACGAAGGCGGCGTCATTCCCGACGACATAGGTGACGGAGCCGAGCGTGTGGCCGGGGGAGAGCATCACCTGCACGTCCAGATCGCCGATGCGGAACGCCTCGCCATTCTCCAGCAGGCGGTCGAAATCGCGGTCCGGGTCGAACATCTCCGGGGCGCCGTAGAGCTCGCCCCAGATGCCCGCGATCTCGCGCACCTTCTCGCCGATGCAGGTCGGGGCGCCGAGCTTCTCCTTCAGATAGGCCGAGGCCATCAGGTGGTCGGCATGGGGATGGGTGTCGAGGATCCACTCGATCTCGTATCCCTTGCCTGCGGCGAATTGCAGGACCTGGTCGGCGCTGTCGGTCCAGGTGCGGGCCGAGCGGGGATCGAAGTTGAGGACGGCGTCGATGATCGCGGCCTTGCCGGTGGCGGGGCAGGCGGCGAGGTACTGGATCGAGCCGGTGTCTTTTTCGTAGAAGCCCGTGATCTCGGCCGAGCCGGGGCCGGCGGACGGGCTGGTGCGGATGGCGGTCATGGGGGCCCTCCTTGTTTCTCTCTTGCGGCGGCGCGCCGGGTGCGGATGCGGCGCGTTCGGGCAGGAGGATGGGGCGCGCGGCAAGGATTTCCACGCCCCGGGGCTGGAGAACCCGGCTTCGGCGCATGAAAACGGCGCGCCCCGGGGGGACGCGCCGTGTTGCTTGCAGTGGTTGGGGGCCTTCGGGCCGCGCGCGCAGGGCACCGGTTCTTAGTGCCGCGCGCGCAGGGCGCCGGTTCTTAGTGCCGCGCGCGCGGGGCGCCGGTTCTTATGCCGCGCGCGCGGGGCGCCGGTTCTTACGCCGCGCGCGCAGGGCGCACGACCTTGCCGTCGACGATATGGATCCCGCATTCTTCCTTGTCGGCGCCGCGCCAGCGCCCGGCGCGCGGGTCCTCGCCCGGCTTCACCGGCGTGGTGCAGGGCGCGCAGCCGATCGACGGGTAGCCCTTCGCCACCAGCGGGTGCGGCGGCAGCGCGTTGTCCTTGATATAGGCGCGCACGTCCTGCGAGCTCCAGTCCGCCAGCGGGTTGATCCGCAGCCGCCCGGCGCCGTCGATCTCGAACGGCTTCATGTCGGCGCGGGTCGCGGCCTGGTGGCGCTTGCGCCCGGTCACCGCCGCGCCGAACGGGGCGAGGGCGTTCTCCAGCGGGCGCACCTTGCGCAGGTCGCAGCAGGCGTCGTGGTCGCGCTGGTGCAGGTCGTCCGCCGGGTCCTCGGCCAGGCGGGCCGCCTCGTCCGGGCGGATGCGGCGCACGCCGGTCAGGCCGACCTTCGCCGACAGCTCCTGCTGGTAGGCCAGCGTCTCGGGGAACAGCATCTGGGTGTCGAGCAGCAGCACCGGCGCATCGGGGGCGACCTGCGCCAGCAGGTGCAGCAGCGCCGCGCTGTCGGCGCCGAAGGAGGAGACCAGGGCGGCGTCCCCGGCGACCTTGTCCACGAAGGCCGCGCGCAGGATCTCCTCGGCCGAGGCCCCCGCGTATTCGGCGTTCAGACGGTCGGCGAGGCGCTGGGCGTCTTCGGAGCTGCGCATCGGCCGCGACGGCGCCTTCGCGCCAAGGGGGGCGGCGGTGGGGCTGGTTGCGGCGAGGGTCATGGCGCGGTCTCCATTGCTTGACGAAGACCGACCTAAGACGGCCCGAGCGCCCGCGCCATGCGCCAGGACGGGGGGCGGGAACCTTTTCGCAGGCCCCGCTTCGGGGCGGAACGCGCGGTTCGCCGGAAGGGGCGGGAGGGGAACGGCGCGGCGCCGAAAAGCGGGGAGGGGCAGGGGAGGCGCGCCGCCGCCGCGGGCCCGGCGGGGGCGGAGTCGCCGCCGCGCCGGGGGCCGCGCGCGGCGGCCCGCGCCGCCGCCGCCCCCGCGCGCGGAACGCCCGGTCGGCGGTGCGCCCGGGCGGCGGAACGATCCTTCGGGCCCGCCCGGCGCCTCCCCCCCGCGCCCTTGCCAAGACGCGGCCCCGCGCGGTACTCCGTCGCGCAGATTTCCCACCTGCCGCGGGGCGCGACGCCCCCGGCCCCCCGCGGCCGACGGAGGCGCCGATGTCCGCCCTGCGCCTGACCTTCCTCGGCCTCGCCGTGCTCGGCGCCGCGGCGCCCATGGCGCACCTTCTGCCGTTCCTCGCCGAAAACGGCTGGTCTATCCCGGCCATGATCGACGGCTGGACCGCCAACGGCGCCGCGACGGGCCTCGCCTGGGACCTGGTGATCGCCGCCCTCGCCCTCACCGCCTGGATCCTGGCCGAGTGCCGGGCCCGGGACGACCGGCTCGCCCTGCTGGCGATCCCCGCCACCTTCCTCGTCGGCGTCAGCTTCGGGCTGCCGCTCTACCTCTTCCTCCGCACCCGACCCATGGAGCGCCGCTGATGGACCACTTCAACTACCGGGACGGCGTCCTGCACGCCGAGGATGTCTCGCTCGCCGACATCGCCGCCAGCGTGGGCACGCCCGCCTATGTCTACTCCTCGGCCACCTTCGAGCGGCACTTCAAGGTGTTCGACGAGGCGCTGGACGGGATGCCCCACCTGGTCTGCTACGCGATGAAGGCGTGCTCCAACCTCGCGGTCCTCAAGCTGCTGGGGGATCTCGGCGCGGGCATGGACGTGGTGTCGGAGGGCGAGTTCCGCCGCGCCCTCGCCGCCGGGGTGCCGGGGGAACGCATCGTGTTTTCGGGCGTCGGCAAGACCCCGGCCGAGATGCGTTTCGCGCTCGAGCATGGCGTGCGCCAGTTCAACGTGGAAAGCGCCGAGGAGCTGGAGGTGCTGTCGCAGGTCGCCAGCGGGATGGGCAAGACCGCGCCGATCACCCTGCGCGTGAACCCGGACGTGGACGCCAAGACCCACGCGAAGATCGCCACCGGCAAGTCCGAGAACAAGTTCGGCGTGCCGATCGCCGATGCGCGCCAGGTCTATGCCCGCGCCGCCGCCCTGCCGGGGATCGAGGTGGTGGGCGTCGACGTCCATATCGGCTCGCAGCTCGTGGACCTGCAGCCCTTCGAGGACGCCTTCTCCATCGTCGCGGATTTCGTCGGGCAGCTGCGCGCCGACGGGCACGCCATCCGGCGGCTGGACCTCGGGGGCGGGCTCGGCATCCCCTACCGCCGCGCGAACGAGGCGCCGCCGCTGCCCTTCGATTACGGCGCCCTGATCAAGCGCACCGTGGGGCATCTCGGCTGCGAGGTGGAGGTCGAGCCGGGCCGCCTGATCGCGGGCAATGCCGGGGTGCTGATCGCCTCGGTCATCTACCGCAAGCAGGGGGCGGGGCGCGAGTTCCTGATCCTCGACGCGGCGATGAACGACCTGATCCGCCCGGCCATGTACGACGCCTGGCACGACATCGTGCCGGTGATCGAGCCCGCGCCGGGCACGGAATCGCTGCCCGTGGACGTGGTCGGCCCGGTCTGCGAATCCGGCGACACCTTCGCCAAGGGCCGCGCGCTGCCGCCCGTGGGCGCGGGGGAGCTGGTCGCCTTCCGCTCGGCCGGGGCCTACGGCGCGGTGATGTCGTCCGAGTACAACTCGCGCCTCATGGTCCCCGAGGTGCTGGTGAAGGGCGATCAATTCGCCGTGGTGCGGCCCAGACCGACCTTTGACGAGATGCTCGCCCGCGATACCATCCCCCAGTGGTTGGACTGACGCGCGGACCCTCCTGTCCCGGCGGGCGGCGCGCCGTCCGCGCCTGCGCCGCCCCCGTGATGCGGGGCGCGGCGTGGCGCGAAGGAGGCTGAATGACCGAGCGGCAGGACGCATCGCAGACGGACGGGCAGGCTGACGGGCAGGACGCGCCGGAGGGGTTCGACTCCCTGCGCGCCGAGCTGGACGCCCGCGCCCGGGCGCAGCGCCTCGCGTTGGCCGCCGAGCGCGCCGCCGCCGCCTTCTGGCCGACCTGGACCGTGCTCGCCGCCTTCATGGGTCTCGCGCTCACCGGCGCGTTCGAGGCGCTGCCGCGGCTCGGGCATCTCGCGGCGCTGGGCCTGTTCGGGCTGGGGCTGGCCGCCGCGGTGCTGTGGGGCCTGCGCCGCTTCCGGATGCCGACGGCGGCCGAGGCGCTGGCCGCGCTGGATCACGACATGGCGGACCGTCCGGTCGCCGCCTTCCATGACGACATCGCCATCGGCGCCGGCGACGCGGGCGCCCGCGCGCTCTGGGCCGCGCACCGTGCGCGCGTGGCCAAACGCGCCGCCGCCGCCCGCCCGCGCCCGGCGCAGCCGCGGCTTGCCGCGCGCGACCCGTTCGCGCTGCGCCTCTCGGCCATGGTGCTGCTGGCGATGGGCGGGCTGGTCGCGATGCTCGACGGCGGGGAGCGGTTCGTCGCCGCCTTCACCCCCGGCGCCCCGGCGCCCGCCGCCGCCGCGACCGCCCCGGCGGTCGAGGCCTGGGCCGCCCCGCCCGCCTACACGGGCGCCGAGATGGTCTACCTGACCGAGCGGATGGGCGAGGAGATCAGCCTGCCCGCCGGGTCGCGCCTGTCGCTGCGGGTCTACAACGCGCCGGGCGACCCGTCGCTGTCCGGGGACCTGGACCTGTCGGCCGAGGCCGCCGCGGGCCTGCCGCTCGGCCCCGGGGCGCAGGAATACGCCTTCGCGCTGTCGGGCTCGGGCCGCCTCGCGGTGATGGGCGGGACGCAGGAGCTCGCGGCCTGGACCTTCGCCGCGACGCCCGACGCGGCCCCCGAGATCGACTTCACCACCGAGGCCACGGCGACCGAGACGCGGGCGCTGCAATTCGGCTTCGCGGCCGCGGATGATTACGGCGTGACCTCGGCCTGGGCGACCATCACGCTCGACCGCGCGCGGCTGCCCAACCCCGGGGGGCGCCCCCCGCAGGCGCTGGAGCCGATCCGGGTCGAGCTGCCCCTCTCCTTCACCGGGGCCGAGACGGACGTGGAGGAGCAGCTGGTCGAGGACCTGACCGCCCATCCCTGGGCCGGCCTGCCGGTGCTGATCACCCTGACGGCCGAGGACGCGGCGGGGCAGCAGGGCTCGTCCCCGCCGCTCGAGGCCGCGATCCCGCCGCGGATCTTCTCGGACCCGATGGCGCGCGCCTTCCTGGAAGAGCGCCGGGCCTTCGCCGCCGACATCACCGCCGCGCGCGACGCGCTGCAGCGGCTGCGCGCCGTCACCGCCTGGCCCGAGGACTGGTTCGGCGAGTCGACGGGCCCCTATCTCGTCGCCCGCACCGCCATGCGCCGGCTCGGCTACGCGCTCGAGGACGGGCGGGAAGAGGCCGAGGCGCTCTCGGTCATGGAGCTTCTGTGGCGCGCGGCGCTGCTGCTCGAAGCGGGCGACCTCGCCTCGGCGGCCGAGCGGCTGGCCCGGGCGCAGGAGCGGCTGCAGGAGGCGATCGACCGCGGGGCGACCCCGGAGGAGATCGCCAAGCTGATGGACGAGCTTCGGCAGGCGATGAACGAGTACCTGCAGGAGATGATGCGCCAGGCGATGCAGAATCTCGACCAGATGGAGCAGCAGCAGCAGAACGGCCAGCAGCAGAGCATGGACATGCAGGACCTGCAGCGGATGCTGGACGAGCTTCAGCGCGCCGCCGAGGCCGGGGACCGCGAGGCCGCGCAGCAGCTGCTGCAGCAGCTGGCGCAGATCCTGCAGAACCTGCAGATGCAGGCGCAGCAGGGCCAGGGCCAGGGCCAGCAGCAGGGCCAGGGCGGCCAGATGATGGAGCAGCTGCAGGACATGCTGCGCGGCCAGCAGGACCTCGCGGACCGCTCCTTCGGCGAGATGCAGCGCCGCCAGGGCGAGGAGGGCGGCCGGCCCGGCAGCGGGAACGAGCCCGGCAATTCGCCTTACGGTCGGCCCAATCGCGGCGGCATGACCCAGGAGGGGCTGGAGCCCGGGACCGGGAACCAGCGCGGCGGCGGCGGCGGCGAGCAGGGCGACCAGCAGGGCGCCCCCGGCGGCCAGGGGCAGGAGAGCATGGGCGATCTCGCCCAGCGGCAGGAGGCCCTGCGCCGCGCGCTCGAGGACCTGCGCGCGCAGCTCCCGGACGGGCTGTCGGAGGAGGCCGAGCGGGCGCTGGGCGATGCCGAGCGGTCGATGGAAGGCGCGCGGGATTCGCTGCGCGGCGACCAGCCGGATGCGGCGCTCGACGACCAGGTGCAGGCGATGGAGCAGCTGCGCGAGGGCGCCCGACAGCTGGGCGAGGCGATGCAGCAGCAGGCGCAGCGCGGCCAGGGCGACCGGGCCGGGCAGGGCAGCCCCAACGGCCGCGACCGGGCCTTCGACCCGACGGGGCGCCCGGTGGCGCGCGACGGGTCCCCCGATGGCGGCGACACCCGGGTGCCGACGGAGGAGGAGCTGAAGCGCGCGCGCGAACTTCTGGACGAGATCCGCCGCCGCTCGGGCGAACGGACCCGGCCGGAGCTGGAGCTCGACTACCTGCGCCGCCTGCTCGACCGGTTCTGAGGCCGGGCGGCCCGGGGCCGGGTCGCGAAGCGGGGTGAGACCGATGAAGACGCCGGGGCGGGATGCGCCCCGGCGTCTTTCGTTTGCGCGGCGCTGCGGGCCACCCCGCGTCCCACGAGGTGCGGGCGGTCTCGGGGAGGGACGGGCCCTCCCGCTCGTCCGCCCGCGCCGCGCGTCCCCGGGAGGGGCGCGGGACGGCGGGCGCAGGGCCGCGCGCGGCAGGCGCCTGGAGGCCGGCGGCATGGGGGGGCCGGGGCGTGGGGGCCTGGGGGCCGGGGCGCCGCCGAGGGGCGCCTGCCGGGACCCTCGTCTCTCGACCGCCCGGGCGCGCGGTGGCCTCGGCGCGGCGGAGCGCACGGTGGGGGGGCGTCCCGGCGGATGGCCCCGCGGACGGCCCGGCGGTCCGTCCCGGCGCCGCGACCGTCTGGGGGCTGCGCCGCGGCGCCCCTTGCCGGCCGCCCGTCGACCCGCGCGGCGGCGGGGCGGTCCCGGCCCCCTTGCGCCAGGCGGCGCCACGCGAAAGGGCCCGGCGGAGATCCGCCGGGCCCTTTCTCGTCTTGTCCCTGTCCGTGCCGCGGAGCCGGGCCCCGTCCTTGATCGGCCGCCCGTGGTCAGGCGCCCGTGGTCAGCCGTCAGAGGGCATCGTCGGCGCGCCCGGGCTGGGCAGCGACGGGCTCGAGGGGCTCGCCGGGGCGGGCATCCCGGGGGCGGCCATGCCCTCGCCCGCGCCGCCGGGGATCCGCGGGGTCGCGGCGCCGGGCATCGCCGGGGTCGCGGCGTCGGACTGCCCGGCGGGCGCCGGGGCGGCCTCGGCGGGCGCTTCCGCGGGGGCCTCGGCCGGGGTCTCCGCGGGGGTCTCCGCGGGGGTTTCTGCGGGGGCCCCGGCGGCGGGTTCGGCCGCGGGCGCGGGGTCGGGGGTCAGGGCGGCGGGCATCTCGACGCCCGCTTCCTCGATCATCGGCGCGACCTTCTGCAGCGCGCCGTTGGCGGCGCCCTTGGCCTTGTCCATCAGGTCGTCGACCACGGCGCGATAGGCGGCCAGCGGCTCGGCCGCCTGCGGCACGCGGGCGGTGATCTGGTCGGCCCCGTGATAGGCGCCCGCGGCGAGGGCGCCGAGGATCACCACGAGGTAGAGGCCGGAGCGGAAGCCGCTGCGGGCCTGGGCCTCGACCCGCTCATCCTCGTCCGAGGAGGCGCGCAGCTCGGCCTTGAGCTGCTGCGGGTCCAGCGTCGGGGCGCGGCGGGTCGGCTCGGGCGCGGGGGCCGACACGGCGGTCTCGGGCGCGGCGTTCGAGGCGGCGACGCGCAGCGCCGGGGCGGCGGCGAAGGCGGCGGCGGGGTCCTGGCCCTGGCGCGGGTCGTGGTCCTCATCCTGCGGGGCGGGCGCCGCGCGGGCCGACGCGGGGGCCTCTTCCGGCTCCTGCTCCGGCTCCGGCGCGTCGCCGTAAAGGCTGATGCGCTCGGGCGCGGGCGCCGCCTCGGGTTCGGGTTCGGGTTTGGGCGCCGGGGCGGGGGCGGCCTCGGCTTCCTCGCGGGCCGACAGGGCCTCGATCTCGGCGCGCGCCTCGGCGAGGCCCGGCAGGGTGCTCCCGGCCTCGGTCGCCTCCGGCGTCGGGCCGGGTTGGAGCCAGCGGGCGCCGCAGGCGGAACACTCGACGACGCGGCCCTCGGCTCCGATGTCGCTCGCGTCGACGTCGTATTCGGCGGGGCAGGTGGGGCAGGAAACCAGCATGATCAGGTAATCGCCTTCTAGCGCTTTGTATGCGAGGGGGTTTCCGAGTCATAGCGGCGGCGTGCTTGCAGGGGAAGCTTGAAGGCGGGCGCGGCGCCCGGTTTGCGCGCGGCCCGCGATTTCGCGCCCCGGGGCGCCCGCGCGGGGGGCGCCGCGGCGCGTCGTTTCGCGAAGCGGCGAAATGGCGGGCGGGGGCCGCTTCGGCCCTTCGCGGCCCCCCGCAGACCGCCATGGCGCGGGCCTGCGGCTGGGCGCCCCGCCGCCCGCGGGACGCCTTGCATTGCGCCCCCGTGCGCCATCTGCGATTGTCCCACCGAATGGCTCCGGGGCGCGCCCCGCGGCCGTCCAGGCCCCGGCGCGCCCGCGCCCCGGCCGGACCAATCTGCGGCGACGAGGGACGAGGGCGCGCGGTGATCGAGTTTTCGCGGGTCGGCTTCGATTACGGCGACCGGACCATCCTGTCGGACGTCTCCCTCTCGATCCCCGAGGGCTCGTTCCACTTCGTCACCGGCCCCTCGGGCGCCGGCAAGACCACCTTCCTGCGGCTGTGCTACCTCGCGCTGCGTCCCACCAGCGGAACCGTGACCCTGTTCGGGCGCGACGCCGCCGGGGTGGACCGGGACGAGGCCGCGCGCCTGCGCCGCCGCATCGGGATCGTGTTCCAGGACGGGCAGTTCCTCGACCACCTGTCGCTCGCCGACAACGTGGCGCTGCCGCTGCGCATCCAGGGCAAGCCGCAGGCGCAGCGGCGCGAACAGGTGCAGGAGCTGCTGGACTGGGTCGGCCTCGCCCATCGCGCCGACGCGCGCCCGGCCGAGCTCTCGGCGGGCGAGCGGCAGCGCGCCTCGCTGGCCAGGGCGGTGATCGGCGGGCCCGATTTCGTGATCGCGGACGAGCCCACGGGCAACGTGGACCGGGAGATGGGGCGCCGCATCCTCGGGCTTCTGACCGCGCTCAACGGCCATGGCACGGGGGTGCTGATGGCGACCCATGACCTCGACCTGATCCGGGCGGCGAAATCCGAGGTCGCGGCCCGGGTGCTGCGCATCGCCGACCGCTCCGTCACCACCGCGGGGGCGGTGCTGTGAGCGGCGCGCGGGGCCGCGACGCCGCCGCGGGGGCGCTGGAGGCGCTGCGCCGCTGGCTCTCGGGCGGGGACCTCGCCGGGCTCGCCCCCGCGCGCGGGCTGCTGGCCTGGGGCGCCGGGGCGGCGGCGGGGGCGATGAGCTTCATCGGCGTGCTGGCCGCGGCGCTGGCCTTCCTTGCAGGCGCCATGGCCGCGGAATGGGACGGGGAGCTGGCCCGCTCGGCCACACTGCGCCTCCCGTTCGGGGCGGGTCCGGGCGAGGTGGCGGCGGCGCTGACGATCCTCGAGCAGACCGAGGGCGTGACCGGCGCGCGGCTGATCGAGGAAGACGAGATGCAGGCGCTGCTGGCCCCCTGGCTCGGCGCCGACGCGCCGCTCGACGCGCTCGGGGCGCCGACCCTTCTGGCGGTGGAGATCACGGGGACCGGCCCGGACGGCCCGGCCCTGTCGCGGCGGCTGGAGCTGGAGCTGCCGGGCGCCGCCTGGGACGATCACGGGCGCTGGCGGCGGCCGCTGCTGGATGCGGCGGGGGCGCTGCGGGCGCTGTCGCTGACCGCCGCCGTGCTGGCCCTTGGTGGGCTGGCCGCCGCCGTCACCCTTGGGGCGCGCGCCTCGCTCGAGGCCGCGCGGCCGGTGATCGAGACGCTGCGCCTGATGGGGGCCGAGGACAGCTTCATCGCCGCCGCCTTCACCCGCGGGGCCGCGGCGCGCGCGGCGCTGGGGGGGCTCGCGGGCGGGATCGCCGCGGCGCTGGGGCTGCAGGTGCTGGGCGCTGCAGGGGGCGGGGCGGGGACGGCGCTGCTGCCGGGCCTTGCCGCGGCCTCCTCGGGCGCGCTCTGGGCGGCGGCCGCGGCGCCCGTCCTCTCGGGCCTGACCGCCTGGTTCGCCACCCGCGCGGCCGCGCGCGCCGCGCTACGGAGTCTCGGCTGATGGCTGTTCAATACCTGCGCTCGCTGGTCTTCTTCGTCTGGATGTACGGGCTGATGGCGGTGATGGGCGTGCTGGGCGCGCCCTTCGCCATCGCCTCGCGCCGCGGCGCTTCGCGGGTGATGTGGCTTTATACCGAGATCGTGCTGCGCAGCATGGCGCTGATCTGCGGGCTGCGGGCCGAGGTGCGCGGGCCGGTCCCCACGGGCGAGGTGGTGGTGGCGTCGAAACACCAGAGCTTCCTCGACATCCTGATCCTGTTCAACGCGCTGAACGACGCCCGCTTCGTGATGAAGCGCAGCTTGCGCTGGACGCCGTTCCTCGGGGTCTACGCGATGCGCATCGGCTGCGCGCCGGTGAACCGCGGCGCGGGGGCGAAGGCGGCGCAGGGGCTGGCGGACCATGCCGAGGCGCGCAGGGGCTCCAACGGGCAGACCATCATCTTCCCGCAGGGCACCCGCGTGGCGCCCGGCGCGACGGCCCCCTACAAGGGCGGCGTGCACGGGATGGCCGAGGCGCTGAACGTGCCGGTGATCCCGGCGGCGACCAATGCCGGGCTGTTCTGGCCGCGGCTGGGGATCCTGCGCAAGCCCGGGGTCGCGGTGGTGGAGTTCCTGCCCGAGCTTGAACCCGGCCTGGCGCGCAAGGAGATGACCAGGGCGCTGGAGGCGGTGATCGAGCCCGCCTCGGACGCGCTGGCCGCCGAGGCGCGGGCGGCCGATCCGCGGCTCTGACCCCCGCCGCCCGGCGCCGGAGATGCAAAAGGCGCGGTCCGCCCGGACCGCGCCTTTCCCTTTTCCCCGGCGGCCCGGATCAGAAGCCCAGCGTCACCGACAGGCGGCCCGCATAGCTGACCGCGGTTTCGGACACGTAGCGCCAGCTGCGCCCGGTCACCGCGTCGGCGCCTTCGGACAGCCCCTCCTGGTGCCAGGTGGCCGAGGCGCGGGCCTCGAGCGTCACGTGCTCGCCGATGTCGCGCGCGAGCGAGGCCCCCGCGGTCCAGGCGTCGGTGATCGCGCCGTTGACGCCCTGGTCCCAGCGCAGTCGCCCCCCGGCCTCCCACGCCCCGAAGCGGCGCTTCAGGCCGAGCTCCACCCCCAGCGCGTCGTCATAGCCCGTGGGCGGGCTGACCCGGCCGCCGGGGGCGAGGGGCGAGGCGACGCCGTCGATGGTCACCTCGTGGTCCGACCACCAGGTCCAGTCGAGATCGGCCGAGGCGGTCCAGAGCGGCGCCGGGCGCCCCTCGAGGTGCAGCGCCACGCTCGCCGGCATGGTCGCGGTCGCCGTCACCGGCCCGGCGGCGGCGCCGTTGATCCAGTGCCGCCCGGCAAGCTCGAACTCCATCGGCGAGGTCCAGGCCAGGGTGGCGCGCAGGCCATCCTGCGGGCGCTCCCAGCTCAGCCCCGCGGTCCAGCCGAGGGCGGCGTCCGCGCTGTCGAGGTGGAAGGCGAGGTTGGCGGGCAGGCTGATCATGTGGAACAGCTCGGCCTCGGCGGCGCGGGCGCCGCCGATCACCCGCAGCCGGTCGCCGCCGGGCAGGGGGACGGCGACGGCGCAGGCGGCCTCGAGCCCCCAGGTCTCCAGCCGGGATTCGGCGAATTCATTGGCCGCGGACCAGCGGGCGTCGCGCGTCTCCCACCGCCCCCAGGGCTGGCCGCCGCCGATCATGCAGTCGACATGGGCGCCGAGGCCGATCTTGCCCGACGCGCGCCCGGTGGTGCGGGACGGGTTGGGCCCGGAGGTGGAGGCGCCGGACCAGCCATAGCCGTTGGCGGCCTCGGCCCGGGTCTGGGCGGGGATGTCGTGCAGCAGGTCGGCGCGCAGCACGGCCGCGCGGTCGTCATGCAGCAGCGCGAAACGGTCCGGGTCCTCGAGGCCCAGGCCCCCGGCATGGGCGGGGGCGGCGAGGGCGGCGGCGGCGGCGGCGAGGACGAGGCGCGGGGCGGCGGCGCGCAGGGCGCAATTCGGGCGTGCGGTGCGCATGGGGATGGCTCCGGGGCGGCATGTCGGGAAGGGGGATGACCGCCGGTCCGGGCGCTTCGGCCGCGGCGCGGCGGGAATCACGTCCCCCGCGCATGAACAGGCGTTAACAGCGTGTTACCACCCGGCCGCAAAATCCGGCGCATCAGCATAATTAACACCGCAAATTACCATCCGAAGGCGCGCGCCCCCCTCCCGATGCGCCCCGGCCCCGGCCGCCCGCCGCGCAAAGGAAAAGGGGCGGACGCCTGCGCGTCCGCCCCTTCCCGATCCGTCATGCCTCCCGAAGGAGGCGACGATCCATGCGCCCCTGCGGGGCGACAGATCACTTCTTCATCGCGTCGATCGAGGTCTGCAGGATCGCCTCGGCCTCGGCCTTGTCGCCCCAGCCGATGACCTTCACCCACTTGCCGTCCTCGAGGTCCTTGTAGTGCTCGAAGAAGTGGTTGATGCGGTCGCGGGTCTTCTGGGGGATGTCGTTCAGGTCCTGGATATGGGCCTGGAACGGGTCGACCTTCTCGACCGGGACGGCGACGAGCTTGTCGTCCATGCCGCCGTCATCTTCCATCTTCAGCACGCCGACCGGGCGGCAGCGGATGACCGAGCCGGGGGCCAGGTCGTGGTCGCAGATCACCAGCACGTCGGTCGGGTCGCCGTCGGCGTGCAGGGTGTTCGGCACGAAGCCGTAGTTGCAGGGGTAGAACATCGGGGTGTTGACGATGCGGTCGACGAACACGGCGCCCGAGTCCTTGTCGAGCTCGTACTTCACGGGCGCGCCGCCGCGGGCGCCGCCGGTGATCTCGATCACGACGTTGATGTCGGAGGGCGGGTTCTTGCCGGCGGGGATCTTGTCGATGTTCATGAAAACGGTCTCCTGGAAGCCTGTGGCGCGGCCCCGTCGGCCCGGATGGCGTCTGGAGCGGTCGGGAGGGGCGGTAGCACGGCGCGGGCCGCCGGAAAAGACGCCTTGGGCGCGGCATGAGCGCGCTCGGCCCCCCGGCCGCGCGGCTGCTTGCCGCAGTGCAGCATTCCCGCGGGGCGTGCGCGGGGGGGGGCGGCCCGGCGCGCGCCGGGCCCGGGGCCGCGCCCGCCCCGTCAGCGCGCCGCGGCCGCCTTGCGCTGGCCGTGGATGTTGATGAGGTTCGCGGCCATCACCACCGCGCCGCCGGCGAAGACGGTCCACAGGAGCGGCTCGTCATAGAGCATCGCGCCGATGGCGGCGATCAGCGGCAGGCGCAGGAACTCCATCGGCGCGACCACGGTGGCGGGCGCGCAGGAGAGCGCGTTGGCGATGCAGAAATGCGCCGTCAGCCCGGCCAGCGCGATGACGATGACGTAAGGCGCATAGGCCATGCTGGGGAAGGCGATGTCGAGGTCGATCCCGGCGCACACGAGCCCGAACACCGCCTGCGTCAGCGTCATCATGAACATGATCGACCCGGTGCTTTCGGTGCCCGACAGCATCTTGGTGGTCATGGTGGTGAAGGCGAAGGCGATGGCGCAGACCGCCGCCGCCGCCTCGCCCACGCCGAAGCTGGCCTCGCCCGGACGCGCCACGATCAGGATGCCGATGAAGCCGAGCGCGGCGGCCAGCACCCGCGTGCGGGTCATCTTCTCGCCCAGCACCAGCGGCGCGAGGATCGCGACCCAGAGGGGGTTGGTGAACTCGAAGGCGAAGAGTTGCGCCAGCGGGATCATGGTGACGGCGAAGAACCACAGGTTCTGGCCGGTGAAGTGGAAGAGGTTGCGCACCACGTGCAGCTTCACCCGCTGGACCCGCAGCCCGCGCAGCTCTCCTCGGACGCCCAGCAGGGTGCAGACGATGAACAGGCCGATGATCGACCGCCAGGTCATGATCTCGAACGTGTCGAGCTCGCCGCTCGCCTCCCGGCCCGCCACGGCCATGGAGGAGAAGCAGATCAGCGCCCCCGTCATCCAGGCGGCGGCGCGCAGGGGACGGGATTCGGCCTCGGGGACCGGCGGGGTGACAGGCGTGCTCATGGAACTTCCGTGGATGGGCGCGTGGGCGCGCAGGATCGGCGCGCCGCGGCCGGATTGCAAGGCCGCCTTATGATTTCTTCCACGGGCCGAAACGCATGGGCCGAAACGCACGGGCCGAAACGCATGGGTCGAAACGGCGGCGGGGGGGAGGGGGGGGGGGGGGGGGGGGGGGGGGGGGGGGGGGGGGGGGGGGGGGGGAGGGGGGGGGGGAAGCTGTGTTGGTGGGGGGGTGGGGGGGATGGGGGACACGA